>JAFVAZ010000018.1 GCA_017480265.1 Clostridia bacterium | reverse complement strand
TTAAAAAAAGTAAAATTAAACGAGAATATTGACTTAACAAAGCTTACTAAAAGGCAGAGAGAAGTGGTGGATCTTTTACAAGAAAAATTTAAAGATGGAGCTTTTCTAAAGGAAATCCAATATTATTTAGGTACTAGCGCAAGCGTAATCGAAAACTTAGAGAAAAAAGGATTTGTAAATGTTTTTTACGAAGATTTCTATAGAGATCCCTATAAAAACAGACCCTTCGAAGTAAAAAAGGAAGAGATAAATTTATCAGTTGAGCAAAATGAAGTATATGCTTCTCTTTATGATTTATATATGAAGGAAAAGTACGAGGTCTCGCTCTTGTATGGAGTTACCGGTAGCGGAAAAACTTCTGTATTTTTGAAATTGGTGGACAAAGCCTGCAAAGATAACAAAGGTGTGATCGTAATGGTACCCGAGATCGCCCTGACGCCACAAATGGTGAATTTATTCAAAAGCAGATATGGCAATAAAGTAGCGGTTTTCCATAGCGGTTTATCTGCAGGAGAAAGATTGGACGAATACAAAAAAGTAAAAAGGAACGAAGCAAATGTAGTTATAGGAACGCGGTCTGCTGTTTTTGCACCTGTTAAAGATTTATCTCTGATAGTTATAGATGAAGAGCATGAAACCACATATAAATCAGAGCAAACGCCAAGATATAATGCAAAGGAAGTTGCAAAATTTAGATGCTTCCACAATAACGGTCTCCTGATTTTATCTTCGGCTACACCTTCTGTTGAAGATTTTTACCTTGCAAAAAATGGACGCTATCATTTACACAAAATTTCCTCTAGATATAGCTCGGCTAAATTGCCGGAAGTCAGCATTGTTGATATGAACTTAGAACGAGAAAATGGCAATATCTCTAGCTTTAGCCGTTTTTTGATCGATGAACTTGCAAGGAATATAGAAAATAATCAACAATCCATACTTTTATTAAACCGCAGAGGCTATAATACGTTTATTTCTTGCAGAAATTGCAAAGAAGTCATCTCTTGCCCCAATTGCAGTATTTCTTTGATTTACCATAGCGCTAATAATAGGCTGATGTGTCATTATTGCGGTCACTCTACCAGTTTGCCCCAAGTTTGCCCTAGGTGCAAAGAACCTACAATAAAATACATGGGGCTAGGCATCCAAAAAGCTGAAGAAGAGCTAAAAAATCTATTCCCTAATGCCAAAATATTGAGGATGGATTCAGATAGTGTTGCGGGAAAATTTTCTTATGAAAAAAAGCTAAACGAATTCTTGAGTGGAAACTATCAAATAATGCTAGGGACTCAAATGATCTCTAAGGGTTTAAATTTCCCGAATGTAACGTTGGTAGGAGTATTATCTTCAGACCAAAGCTTATTCAGCGATGATTTTAGAAGTTACGAGAGGACATTTTCTCTTTTAACTCAAGTGATCGGACGTTCGGGGAGGTTCCAAAAAACAGGGAAAGCTATTATCCAAACCTTTTCTCCGGAGCATCTCGTTATCAATTTAGCGAAGAAACAAGACTACGAAAAATTCTATAATAGTGAAATAAAAATGCGAAAAGCTATGCTATATCCGCCATTTGTCAATTTATGCCTTGTAGGCTTTGCAGCTACAAACGAAAAAAACGTCTTAGAAATTTCGCAAGATTTCTTGCGTGAATTTATATCTTTAGTCAAATCAGAGTACATAAATATGCCACTAAAAGTTCTCGGCCCATCTCCTGCAAATATTTTAAAGTTAGATAATAAATTTCGCTATAAAATTATAATCAAATGTCTTAATAATAAGGATTTCCGGAATTTGATATCCAAACTTCTTATTAAATTTAGCGATAAGAAGGTTAATAAAAATGTTTCTCTATATATAGACTTCAACCCAGAGTTTGTGGTTTAATTACTTCAAGTATTTTCTTTTTATAAACTCCCGGTATTATTAAAAATAATGTTGACAAAAGATTTTAGATGTGTTACCATATCAGTAAAGTTAAAATCTCGCGGAGTGGAGCAGTAGGTAGCTCGTCGGGCTCATAACCCGAAGGTCGTAGGTTCAAATCCTGCCTCCGCAACCAAACAAAAACTTCGTAGCCGTGTGGGTTGCGAGTTTTTTATGTTTTCTAGAATATTAAGGCAACGTCGCATAAATATCAACAAAAAAAGAGCAGAAGATAAGTCTCCGCTCAAAAGTGTCCTGGTCAAGGGAAAAAGGAGCAAAAAGAGCGAATTTTTAATTTTTATAAAGGATTAGCAAGACAAGGAACAGAAAAATTATTATAAGAATGAGGGCTAACATAATTATAACAAAGAACGAAACGAGAAGTATCATAATCTAACATATGAGTGGAAACAAATTTGTAGATATTGAAAAAGCAAGATTTAAAAGTATTAAAGTAACGTTCCATAGGAGCATTATCAAAAGGGCAACCGGCTCTGCTCGTACTTTGAATATGGTTTGACATTTTCACAATAAAAATAAAATATTATTAACGATAAAAATGTTGACAATATAAAAATATAATGTTATAATATAATTAACCAAATTAAAATTTGGTTAATTTAAAAAGAAAGGAGTATGTTTTATTATGGAAAAGCAAGGAAAGAATCATTACAACGAATTAGATTTAGAACAAATAAGTAATGTATCAGGTGGGTACGTTGGAAGCGATAAGTATAATCAATCTGAATATAATAAATATGGAATTTCCCACCAGCATAACATTTGGTCTAAAGATAAGTACTGGTTGAATGGCAAAGAAATATCTCAGAAAGATGCTGAAAAATATGTTGATTCCATGAAACTAGCAGGGAAGTAAATGATTCTTAAAAAAATCAATCCATCTTTTTAGGATGGATTGATTTTTTGCCATAGTTCGTCAAGTTATAAAATATTAGTTTTCCTTTTTTCACATTTTTGACCCAATTGGCATTGTAAAAGGCGAATAGATAGAGTAAAATAAAAAGTATGAAAAAAAAGAAATGAAATGCCCAAAATGTGGGAGAAAAGAAAAAGTAAAAAATGGATTCAACAGAGGAAAACAAAGATATAAATGTAAAAACTGTGGGTGCAACTATACAGGAACAAAACATAGATAATCAAACGAAATAAAACAAGAAGCGATAAGGGTATCATTTAGAGGGGATGGGTTTTAGAAGAATTGAAAGATTGCTTAATGTTAGCTATGTATCAGTGATAAAATAGGGTAAAAAACAGCCAATGAAATACGTAAAAAAAGAGAAAAAACAGAGTGACATTTTAAAATTTGATGGGATATGCATAAATTTTAAAAACATCGCGTTATGGACAGCAGTAGATCGTAAAACTAAAGAATTGGTTGGCTTTGAAGTCGGTACAAGAGAAACCAAATATTTTGAGATTTTATCTAAAAATATTGCGCATATAAAAGCTGAAAAATATGCTTCTGATAATTGGGAAGCATATAATTTGATCGATCCCAATAAAATGTTAATTGGCAAGCTCATACTTACAACGTTGAGAGAATGAACAGATTATTACGATATTATTTAAGCTAGGTTTACTCGAAAAACCTATTGTTCATCCAAAAGCTTAAGTATGATCTCTGACTCTGTTCTTCTTTTTTATATCGTAAATCTATCTCACTTATCTGCTTTTAGCATTGCCCTTTTTAAAGATTTTAGCTTTTTCTGTTCCTATTTTTGATCGTATGTCTTTTCCACAAAAACTTATAAGTTTATAATGCCCCCACAACCTAGAAACTAACCGTTCAGAGTAACTGTTTTGGATTTTTTGAGGAGACATATTGGAGCTTATTATAGTAGGTTTATCATATAGGATCCTAGAGTTGATTATATTGTAGATTGTAGCGTTAGAAAAAGTTGTTTGGAATTCTGTCCCGAGGTCATCTAGGATTAATAGATCGCAGTTAACCAAATGAGACTCGGTGTTATCTTTCCACTCTTCGTTATAGCGGAACTTTTCTTTTTCAAGCTTCGTTACAATGTTTGGTGTAGATACATAGATAACCCCCACGCCTTTTTTTATTAATTCATTGGCAATAGCCAACGAGAGATGAGTTTTTCCCAATCCGGTAGCGCCATTCATAAAGAGATTATCAGAATTTTTAGTAAAGTTTTTGGCATACTCTATGCAATAATTTAGTATTTTTTCCATCTTGACTCGATTTGAATCCTCATAATGATGCAAATCAAAAGAATCGAAAGTAGAAAGAGATAAGGGGGAAAGTGCGTTTAGTTGATTATAGGTTTCCGCTCGAAGCATATTTTTTAAGCATGTGCACATTTTACCATCTATATAGCCGGTATCTTTACATTTTTCGCAGTCATATTTTAATTCTAAGTAGTTGGTAGGGAGGCTTGCTTTTTTTAATATCTCTTTTAATTCGTTCTGCAATTTTAAATTTATCTCTTTTAGCTTTGTCAGTTCCTCTTTTGTATTTTTGCCGTTCAAAATTGCCTTAGCAGTAGCGATAGCCGTCTGCGATAGTGCAGCCTCTATTTGAGGGATCCTTTTAAATCTGATGCATATGGCCTTTCTTTTTTCTTCAAGTTCCTTTATGTGCTGGGTTCTTTTTTTCTGCAGTTTTTCATT
>JAFVAZ010000002.1 GCA_017480265.1 Clostridia bacterium | reverse complement strand
TTTTTTGCTCTGTGCGAGCCTTCCATCACAATTTTATTAGCTATTTTAGGCATTGTAATTTTCGATTTTGTATTGTTTAATTCTTTATTTAGTCTTGTAAATTTTGTTATGCGAAGGTACAGAGTTTGATTTGGTCGTCATTTATAAACTTTGCATTTTTTGATATTTTTATAATATTAATTTTTGAGGAGTAGTTTTAGATTTGAAAGTGAAGAATTTTATTAGCCGCAAGAAAACGTACCTAGTACTGGCTGTAAGCATTTTAGTTCTTTTATCGATTAGCTTTCTTAGATATTCTCACAGCCATACCGAACCTTTTTCTCAAACCACTACGGCTATGGGGTCATTCGTCACTCAGACTATATTAACTAAAAGCGGAAAGCCCGAAGACGTAGCAAATTCTGTAGCTAAATCTATACAAGACCTGGAAGCTCAGATCTCTTGGAGGATCCCAGATTCTTATGTCGCAAAGATCAATCGTGCAGATAAATCAGATAAGATATCGCTTAATGATGAATGTTTTGATATCTTAAAAAAGAGTCTTGCAATCTCTGAAAAAACTGAAGGTGCGTTTGAAGTAACTATTTTACCGTTATCTTCATTGTGGGATTTTTCTGGAGAAAGAATAGACCTGCCTGATAAAAAATTGCTCCGGGATGCCATCTCTAAAGTAGGATATAAAAATATCGTACTAAATGAAGAAGATAAAACGGTACAAAATCTAGCAGAGGCGGCCCTTTTAGACTTAGGCAGCGTAGGCAAAGGCGCAGCGTGCGACTTAGCTATAAAAGAATACAGTGAAAAAAATCTAGACTATGCTATAATTTCAGTAGGAGGGAGCGTAGGTTTATATGGGCAAAAAATAACCCAGCAGCCCTTTAATATAGCCATAAGGGACCCTTTCTCTAAAGTTAAATCTTCCAGCTTTGCTACGGTCAAGCTAACTTCCGGCTGTGTATCCACCTCTGGATCTTACGAAAAAAGTCTAGATATCAATGGCAAGTCTTATCATCATATTTTAACCCCAAAGACAGGATATCCTATAGAAACCGACCTTGTTAGCGTTACGGTTTGGCACAATAGCGGAACGATAGCAGATTTGCTCTCTACTGCTTGCTTTATACTTGGCAGAGAGAAAAGTTTACCAATATTGCAAGAATATAACGCCCAGGGGATATTTGTAGATAAAAATAAAAACGTTTACATAAGCAAAGAACTTAGCGATAAATTTATCATAACGAATAATGCTTATAAAATTTGCAGCTAGCCCAATTTAAATCAAAACAAAAAGCTTATCTTAATTTTATACTTAAGGATTTGGTCAGAGTATGCATTTATTTAATACAAAGCCTCCGTTCCGTAGTCATGGTGGAGTGAAACTTCCGCATAAAAAATCAACGCAAAATGTAACTTCTAAGAAAATACCTACGCCTGGGGTAGTCATTATTCCTGTTTTGCAGCATATAGGTGCCCCGTGCAAAGTTAAAGTTAACGTTGGTGATTTTGTCAAAATCGGGGAAACTATAGCTCAGGACGCCGAAGGGCTCAGTGTTCCGATTCATGCCAGCATTTCTGGTAAGGTTACAAGGATTTGCGAAACAATATTGCTCAATGGGGAAAAAGTAGAGGCCATAGAGATCGAATCCGATGGGAAAGATGAAATTGCCGAAGATGTGGCGGCTCCACAGATAACCTCTAGGGCCGAGTTTGTGGAAGCTATCAGAAAAAGTGGCCTTGTGGGTCTGGGGGGCGCTGGATTTCCTACTTTTGCCAAATTAAACATCTCTAAAGATAAGAGCATACATACTTTAGTTATAAATGCCGCAGAGTGCGAACCATATATCACCACAGATAACCGTACTATAATTGAAAATACTTTAGATATCTTCTGTGGAATTGCTCTTGTGCAAAAATTTTTAAATATAGAAAATGTTGTAATCGGCATAGAAGATAACAAACCTGAAGCTATAAGCGTTTTAAAAGATTGCGTCAAATTTAATGACTTGAAAAATATAGATAATCAATCTAAAAAAAATGCCCGGCAAGCAGAATCTGAACTAATTAAAAAATACGATCTTTCATTCCCTAAGAATTTATCTTTATTAAAATTAAAAGCCATTTATCCTGCCGGAGCGGAAAGGACTTTAATCAAAAAAGCTTTGAATTTGGACGTACCACCAGGGAAATTGCCTCTTGATATTGGCTGCCTGGTGATGAATGTCTCTACCATTGCGTTTGTTGCTCAACATCTGGCAAATGGGCTCCCGCTCGTTTATAGGCGCATCACGGTAGAAGGTTCCTGCGTCAAAAAGCCACAGAACTTGATAGTACCCATAGGGACGAGAATATCTGATATTCTGAATTTTTGTGAAAAAAAAGAGCCAATCAAAAAGATAATAATCGGCGGACCAATGATGGGGACTGCAATTGACTCAACGGATTTCCCTATTTTGAAGCAGACAAATGCTGTTTTATTCTTTAGCGAAAAAGAGAGCATATTGCCAAGTGAGCAAAACTGCATACGTTGTGGCAAATGCGTGAACAGTTGCCCTATGAGCCTCTACCCAAATCTATTAGATCTTTATGCCAGAGCGGGCCATGCTGAAGAATTGTATAAATTTAATATTTATTCTTGCGTTGAATGCGGCTGCTGTTCGTTTGTTTGCCCAGCCAAAAGGCATCTTGTACACCATATAAAACTCGGCAAAGATTTATTGAAAACGAGGTAACTTTATAATGATGAATGGAAATCTTTTTCTATCGCCGGCACCCCACATCAAGAGCAGTAACTCAACACAAAAAATCATGCTAAATGTCATTGTTGCTACGATCCCAGCTATAGTTGCTTCTGCCATAATCTTTGGGATTAGAGCTTTATTTGTGATTTTCGTCACAGTTTTATCCTGTATAATATCTGAGTATTTATCGCGAAAAATCACGAAAAGGAATAGAACCATCAATGACTTAAGTGCAGTGGTTACGGGGATCTTGCTGGCCTTTAGTTTACCGGTAAATATTAAGTTTTCTATTGCGTTTTTAGGTGGAATCATTGCAATAGTCGTCACGAAGCAACTATTCGGGGGGATTGGGCAAAATTTTGTCAATCCTGCAATCTGCTCTAGGATAATCTTGATGGTGTCATTTCCTCTGGCTATGAGCTCCTGGCCCAACCCTTACAATCGCACTATATTCCCATGTGATATGACAACTACGGCGACACCTCTAGCCAGAGCGGATGTAGTAGAGATTAGCTATTTAGATTTATTCCTAGGCAATTGTCCGGGTTGCTTGGGGGAAGTATGTGCTATGGCGTTGCTTTTGGGTGGTATATATTTGATCTCAAAAAATATCATATCTCCTGTTATCCCTTTATGCTTTATTGGTACAGTTTTTGTTTTGACTGCACTTTTTGGGCAAGATCCACTATTTCACGTTCTTTCTGGTGGGCTTTTTCTGGGGGCTATATTTATGGCTACAGATTACGTTACGTCGCCAATTACTCTCAAAGGTAAAATCATCTTCGCTATAGGTTGCGGTATTATCACTGTTTTTATCAGGCTATACGGGGTTTTGCCCGAGGGGGTATCTTTCTCCATTTTGCTTATGAATATCTTAGTTCCTCATATAGAAAATTTAACGCTGAGAAAGAAAGGGTAGTCGATTATGAAAAAAATAGACCTCAAAAATGTCTGTAAATCCGCCTTGCCTTTAATTTTGATCTGCCTTATCATATCATCCTTATTGACTTTTGTAAACTTTTTAACTGAAGGTGCCATTGAAAAAGAGAAAAATTTAGAAAGCGAAAATGCAAGAAAAAGTGTTTTAAGCAGTGCATCTTACTTTGAAAAAAGTAAAATAGATAGCATAGAGTATTACAAAGGATTTAATGATGAAAATTTAACGGGGTATGTCTTCTTAACAACTGCTAAAGGCTATGGCGGAAAGATAGAAGTCATCACAGGGATAAGCTGCAATGGCACCATATCCGGT
>JAFVAZ010000017.1 GCA_017480265.1 Clostridia bacterium | reverse complement strand
TATCGGAGACTACTCTTACTGTGCAAATATTAACTTAGGGAATTTCATTATGGCAGAAGGTATTGAGACATTGAATATCGGGAGAAGTGCATTCAGCTATGCAGGCTTAGAGAATTTTGCAATTCCGCAAGGGGTCACAAAATTAAATATCGGAGATTCATCTTTCAAAGGTAATAGTAAATTAAGGAATTTCATTATGGCAGAAGGTATTGAGATATTGAATATTTGGGAAATGGCATTCAGCGATGCAGGCTTAGGAAATTTTGAAATTCCACAAGGGGTTAAAGAATTAAATATCAGAGGACATGCGTTCGCTAACTGTCGAAACTTAACAGATTTTGTGATCTTGTCGGGGGTTACAGAATTAAATATTGGAGTAGACGCGTTCGGGGAATGTTCAAACTTAAGAAATTTTGAAATCTCGCCAGGAGTCACAAAATTAAATATTAGAGGAGACGCGTTCAGTGGATGTTCGACCTTAACAGATTTTGTAGTCCCGCAAGGGGTTAAAGAATTAAATATCGGATATAGATCTTTTACAGGTAGTGCTTTAAGGAATTTCAGCATGTCAGAAGGCATTGAGACCTTAAATATTGGCCTAAGAGCGTTCAGTGGCTGCGATAACATGGAAAACTTTAATATGCCTAATTCGGTTTTAGATTTGAGCATAGGTGATGCAGCGTTTAATCGTTGTCCTTTGCAGGAATTTAAAATTCCAGACAAAGTTACTCGTTTGATTTTTCGCCGTAACCATCTATATTATGGGACCGTGTTCGGTGATAGTAACTCATCAGTGCCTTTTGCTGTGGCAGTACCCGATAGCGTCCAGGAATTGACTATTGATGCCGACATCGGAACTCAAATTGTGCTTCCTCCTGAAAAACATATAACAAAAGAAAAAATTGCAGATGGTTTAAGGGATACAACAATTACTCGCCGTGAACCACAAGAGGCGCCTGAAGCTGCAGTGCCACAAGGCGAGGCAGACACTACGTAGGTGTAAAGCCAGGGGCTTAAAAGTTTGAAAGTATAGCAGTTTCCTATTTATATTGGGGAGCTGCTTTTTTGCATGGCTTTTTTATTTTCACGGAATTTTATTTCTGCAGAGGAAAATAACAAAAACTTCCTTCGGTCATATTCAAAAGTGTGCCCGATTTTCCTGGGATTGCAGCTTAATTTAAAAATCTTTAAAAAATTTTAATAAAAAGTATTGACAAAAAAAAAATCATTGTGCTATAATGTAATTAGCTCTCAAATATAAATAATATACCAATCGTTTGTGGGCAAATACAATAGGCAGACAGGAGGTGAACAAACCCAATATAAATAGTGTGTGTAGATTGGTATAAAAAATATAGTTAAGTATAATAAGAAAGGACTAGTGATTATTTATGACTGATATTATGGGCTCTTTTACGAGTTTGTTACAGATGATAATTTTTAAGAGTATCGCAGGAGTTTTAAGTTTATTTGTGTCATTTTCAGCGTTAGAAGAGCGAGGGGTTAGCACAAACATAGAAACAGATTTAAGGAAAATGATTACAGATAAGTGTGTAGTGTATGATATTGAAGAAGTGGCTTTTGACGTATATAATGGAGACAACCCAACTGATAGAATAGAAGGACTCTATCTTAAAAATCCAGGGGAAGTGACAGCCAAAGATAACGGTAAGACGATGATAGGAAATTCTAATAAAGATTTCATTTATAGAGTAAATTTTAAAAATGATACTCCGGAGTTTGAGCCAATTGGTGCGTACGGTGGAAATGTATATAAATCTAATAATGTGGATTGGACGAAGGACTACGTATGGGATGATGAAGAGAAAGATTTTGTAAAGTATTATAAGGTAAAAGTAGATGAAAATGGACAAATTGACGAAGAAAACGGAATACTAAAGAATGTAGTTGAGAAGACAATTACTAACGATGACGGGGATTCAATTACGAAGTATGTAGAGATAACACCAAATAAGATGATGTACTACTATATGGATACAGTTCACGTAAAAATAAAGGACGTTTTATGCCTGAATGATGCTGAAAAACCAAAGGCAATTCCTTATGATATATTAGGTGAGCGGCTTGGTATTAAAACGATCATTGATTCAATTGAACCGAAATTAGGCATAACGCTAGAAAAATATGATGGAGCAGCTAAAACAGCAGAAGCTAACGCAACTACTTTAGGCGGTACTTATGTAGAAGGATCGATCCCGGGCACCGGTAGATGGGCAACAGGTGGAAGAGGTCTAGCGAGTGGAACTTCTCCTGTAAAGTACCCTTGGGGAGAAAATATCGGTGACAATGTTGTTTCATTTGAAGCAGCAGGTGACTTAAACGGAGAGAGAAAATCCGTGGTGATCGAAGATCCGCTGGGCCTCTATGATGGAGTGTATGTAGACGTTAAGACAATGGATGGAGGCGTAAGTACCAATTACGACGACTTGAGCGAAATAGAAAGATCATACAACGTAAACTTAGACTTCTATAAACTAGAAAAAGTAACAGTAAATCACAATGTTTTTAAGAAAATAGTCGCAGCAGGCGAGGATATGGGATGGATGAAACCTGGTCGTAGTGACGCGAGTGTGGGTAATATGATGAAAGCTGCACCGTTCCTGATGTGGATTATGCCGAAATTAGTGCATGAAACTCTCTATGAAGATAGACTAAGTAAGCTGTTTGATGAGTATATTGATATGACGAGTGATGGACAGACTGATAGTAAAGAGAGTATCGAGTTTGTGAAAAATGCACTTGAGGCTCTGAAGGCCATGGTAAGTGACCTAAAGAACTCAAAAAGCTCTGTGATTAAATTTAACGATGATGAAGTATTAGTTATGAAAACAGACAGAACAATTGACCCAGACGAATGCTTCTCTAGCTTAGCTGATCATTTGGAAGAAATTTTCGAAGAGGAGAAAACCATACTAGCTAAGGGTGATAACATGACAGAAGATGATAATGAAAAATTAGCCGAATTAGGCAATAAAGCAAGGTTGGACGCTATTCTGCACTTAGGTCCTATTTTAGGCAACGTGAAGATCTACAAAGGCACAAAGCTCTCCAACGTAGACGGCTATGTACGCCTGCTCCTGGAAGTACCTTCCGGCTGGGACGATAATGAAGTACAAGCTGTAAGGATCAACGACGATGAAGATACCGACTACGTAGAAGCTCTAGAGTATAGACTATATGACGTAGATGGAGATTTCGTTAAAGTGGTTGATGCAAATTATGCACCACAAGCGGGAGAATCCGTAAAGAAATTTATCGCTGTATGGACAAACCACTTCAGTAATTACGCCCTGGTAGACCCGAACGGAGATGGGTCAGCTACTACTGCTACAGGTGCACTAAGGACTGGTGATGGTATATTTAGTGCAGAGATGTTAGGGTTCTATTCTGCAGTACTATTATTAGGCGTATACTTGGTTATCCAAAAACGCAAAAAATTTAACATCTAAGTAACATCCACAGTAAGTTTACTATAGGCCACAGTTTTTAACTGTGGCCTATAGTTGTATCTTTGTTTCTCTCTGTTAAATCTGTTTCTACTTTATTTATTCGTTCTTTGTATTGCCTCAATGTAGAAAATTTAAGATTATTTTTACCGCCTATTAATTTTGCTATCCAGAATACTTTTCCGTTTAATGTTGCTCTCCTGTATGATATAATTAAATACGAGGTTATTTTAATTATACCTTGTCATAGTTAGATTTTAAATTTTAGAATATAAAAGAACTTTTAAGTGTACCTTTTTGTTTTACTATACTGTTGAGTGTTCGGGACGCAGACTCCACAGGTTTAAGCCCTGTTCCCTCGACCCCAATTTACGTAAAGGATGTAGATATTAATGAGGCGATTTTGTATTGCTGTAGCCCTTTCTTTAATTATTAGTGGAAATGCTATTGTTTTTGGAGAAATTCCATCGACTACTGAAAGTGGTGCTTTTGATGGAACTACAACGCTATCAGGAGATGCTTCTAAGCATGAACAATTTGAAAATTCCCTTAATGCAAATTTACTCTTTGCAGAACAAGAAAACGCAGCGCTACTCTCTTTATCTAATAAGTTAGGATTATCATACGGAAGACTTGTGTCTATATTTTCTTTTAATATATCTGATAAGCGTTGCTCTTTGGTCCCTATATGCGACTGCAAAGAACACCTAAATTGCTTTTTAAATATTTTTTCTTATTCTGATCCGAATTATATACAGCATTATAGGAACGGAGAGCTTATGCCGGAAAGCTATGTTGAGCAATGGTTTCATGAGTCAGTGAAAAAAATGAGCCAAGATCACCTGCAGGGAATCACACTATTAATAAAAATTGAAGGTAAAGTTATAGGCAGAATAGGGATAGGACCTTTTAATGATGGTAAAAGAGATCTTGAAATTGGTTATGCATTACAGCAATCATACTCAGGGCAAGGAATTATGAGTAAAGCCGTAGCGCAAGCAATATGTTTTCTTCATTATTTACGAAGTGAAGGTGATACTTCTTACAATTTTGAAAAACTTCGCGCAACTGCAAAAAAGGAAAACATAGCGTCAAATAAAATCTTAATGGCATGCGGTTTTATGAAAAGTAATGATATAAATACCAGTTATGGTCCTAGGCAGGAATATTTTTACTATTTCTGATACTTTTATGCTATAGATACTTTCTTGAAAAATAGATTAAAGCATCTAGAGCATGATTATTTTAACTCCGCCACCTTAAGACTAGTATAATTTAAAGTAATGAGACGCTATATGCCGCTTATTTTGTAAAATTTACTTTTCCCGATTTGTATAATGGTGCCAGGTTTTAGATCTCTAATATCGTCGATGCTGTCTACTATAGTTCCATCGATTTTGGCTCCACGCTGAGAAAAAATTCTCCGGATATCTGATTTTGACTTAAAGTCACCTATTTGAGCAATCGCATTAATTAGATTTACGCCTTCGCTGTTTGTCAAATTTTCAACGTTGATCGTAGATACATTTTCTGGGATCTGCTCTTTCTGGTATACAGTTTCGAAGTATTTTTGTGCCTCTAGCGCTTTGTCTTCTCCGTGATATAAGGTCGTTATCTCTAGCGCTAATTGCATTTTTACGTTTCTTGGGTTTTCACCGGAAGATAAAGCTTTTTCTATTTTTTGGATCTCACTGGGATGAATATCCGTACAAAACGTAAAGTACCTAATTATAAGGTCATCTGGCACCTTCATTACCTTTACATACATAGAGTTTGGTTCTTCATTGATTCCAATGTAGTTATTTAAACTTTTGCTCATCTTGTTTTTGCCATCTATCCCCTCCAAGATAGGAAAGAGAACAACCAACTGAGGCGAAAGGCCAAAATCTTTCTGTATACTTCTGCCCATAAAAACATTGAAAGTCTGATCTACTCCCCCAAACTCTATATCAGCTTTAATCGCTACCGAATCGTATCCTTGCATCAAAGGGTATAGGAATTCGTGCAGACATATACTCTGGTGGTTGATATATCTACTTTTGAAATCTTCCCTCTCAAGCATCTTAGCAACCGTACACTTAGATGCCAGACTCAAGACATCTTTTAGATTCATATTTTCTAGCCAATCACTGTTAAATCTAACTTTAGTTTTATTTTTATCCAAAATTTTAAAAATCTGCATTTCGTATGTCTTTGCATTTTGCAGGATCTGTTCTTTTGTTAGCGGTTTTCTTGTCTTTGATTTACCAGTGGGGTCTCCTATCATGCCGGTGAAATCCCCGATGATGATGGTTGCTTCATGACCTAAATTCTGCAATTGACGGATCTTCCTCAAAACTACGCAATGACCAAGGTGAACATCTGGCGCAGATGGATCCAGGCCTAGTTTTATATTTAGAGGTCTATTTT
>JAFVAZ010000016.1 GCA_017480265.1 Clostridia bacterium | reverse complement strand
TTCATCAAATAGTCTATATTCTATCGCTTCTTTATATTTGCTATCTTTTTCATCATTGAGTCGGACAGCCTTTATCTCAGAGACGTCCCAGCCATCAGGAACTTCCAGAAGGATACGTACATATCCGCCTATATCGCCTGAAATTTGCTGATAAACTGTATAACCATTGCCATCCTCAGAGGAACGAATCAGATAAGTTGAGCCATTATAATTAAACTTAATATCACCATCTTCATCTTTTCCTCCAGATAAGTCCATCCCGAACTCCTTTTTTGCTTCCTCTACTACGACCAAACTATCACTTCCCTCATACAACGTAAAGAGATCCATATCCACGTGGTACGCACGCTCAACATTATCGTTGCCTTCATCATATGCAGATAAAGTAGTACCAACTTCATTTACTTTTATTATGTATTTCTCTTCTAGCAAATTTAATGGGTCTTCAACTATAACTTGTACAGCTACAGATTTTTCGCCGTCCGCGATAGCCTTAGTATTAGTTACTTTGAATGCGTTATCCCCAATAAATGAGCCATCCGGATACTTAGTAGGAGAAACTTCTTCTACATTTATTGTTTGATTCTTTCTTATATTCTCTGCTGAATTTTTGTCAATTTCGACTTTACCGCATTCTGTACATTTTCTGTATTTACCTCCGAGGATTGGATCATCATAAGACTCTGTCTTCCAACTATGATTTTGGGCATCTTCATCTAGAACAAAGTCACCTAGATTTCTATAATCAGTCGAATAAATAGTGTCAGTGCTATCAAAGTATTTTTTACAAACAGTACATTGTTTATATGCTCTGTTGCCTTTTTGTGTGCAGGTAGGTTCTTTAGCTTCTATCGTCTCACCAAAGATGTGCCCAGTAGCAGGAATTTTCCAGGTCGAATCGTCAATCGGTGTTTTACCTTCGGCATCACTGAAGTGTTTCCCGCATACCGAACACTCGTATCCAGCTATATGACCAGGAGTCGTGCAGGTCGCTGGTGTGGCAGGTGTTTCTGTGAGTGTATGCGTCGAAGGATCTATTTGCCCTTCCCCGTGTCTCCACTGTTCTATTCCTTCAGTGATTTCGTTTCCAGGTTTACCCTCTGAATCTTCGTAATTTTTTCCGCATCCGTCACAATGCCAGTAAGCCTGTACTCCCGGTGTTTGGCAGTCTTTAGGATCAATTTTATCTACTTTCTGTAGGTTAGTATGGTTAGTCGGATCTATAGGAATTTGACCCCCTCCATCAGCTTGAGATGTATTTTTCCAGGTTGTTAGAGCGTCAGCAGCCCCGATTAGGTTATTACCATCAGCGTCTGAGAAATACCGTCCGCATGTACCGCAACTCCAGTAGGCTTTAGTGCCAGGCGTTGTGCAGGTTGCAGGTATTTCGTCAGTTTTTGTCAGTTCATCAGGATGCGCAGTCGGATCTATAGCGATGTAACCAGCACCGCCTACGTTTTTCCAGGCTGTTAGAGCGTCAGCATCCCCGATTGGTTCACCGTCTTTTGTGTAGGCCATACCACAATTTTTGCATTGATAGTACTCTTCATACCCAGCTTCCTTGCAGTTAGCAGCTTTAGCATCGTTATGCTCTATTTCATGTTCCTCTGACAGTTTTTCAGTCTCAGTTTCCGTGAATTCCGTGCCACCGTTTTGATCCGAAAAACATTTATCGCATCCTTCGTTACTACATTTCCAAACAATTTTATGGCAGGTTTCGTTTTCGTTTTCCACTGCACCATAAGTCTCCAGCGTATCATGGTGACATTCGTCTTCAGCGAAACCAACACTAGTGGAGGCTCTTAAACTTATGCATACTACCAGGCTCAGCGCAAAAAATAAACTAAACAGAATTTTGCCTAAGTCGCGGGTTGTTTTTGCAAATTTCACGCTATCGCTTCCTTTCTTTAAAAATTTTACTCGAACCATTCTATTTCACCTCCTTCCCAATTTAAGGTTTAGATCGCAAATTTTTACTCAATTTCAAAATTTTAACGATCTTTATACATAATACCACTAACTTTATCTTTTGTCAACATTATTTTTCAAAAAAATATATTTTTTTATTTTTTACACTAAAAAACGACCGGAGCAATCCAGTCGGTTTATCCCAATAACATTGGGGCTTCATGCGTTATTCTCATGATATATTATGATCAAAATTGTGAAAACTTTTCACACTCGCGGACTTTTATACGTTTTGCACTCGAAAAAATCTATCAAAAATAACTTTTAATTAATAGGATCATTAAGTTTTTTGGGCTTTAATGCCATAGTCAAACACTTTATTAAAAAATTAGTAATGGCATTGCCCAGCGTCACATGCCACATGGTCCAACCTAATAATTCCCCTAAAAAAATATAAAAGTGTATTTTGCCGTTATTAAATGCAAGCAAAAAAACAAAAGTGAATATCCCGGCAATCAAAAAATATAGAATATCCTGCACGAATATCACTTTTTTATCTAGCGCTAGGATGGCGCTTATAATTTTGAATAAATCAAAAAATATGCTCAATATTACCCCCAGAATTATCGAGAATAAAAATGCATATATGGGTGAAATAAGATTTACTGGCACGATATCCCCCTTTATAAACTTTATTTAAATAACCGCGAAAAGAAATTTTGCTTACCTAGTTTTCCATTATCAGTATAAACTAACGCAGTTATCGTTCCATCTAGAGAAACATCCCCCGAATCTAAACTTATTTTGATTATATGCAAATTTTCTCCTCTCACAGTCAACTCTCCTTGATCCGTATAAACAACCACGGTTTCTTCGTCAAAACTATCCACATCTATAACCCCTGTTATAGATAGACTCTTTCTATCTTTTAGTATCAAGTCGTGTATTTTGGATTTTTCACTAGCCTCTTGCACAGCAGCACCCCCTAAAACACTATATGAAATTTTATGTGGCTCTAGAAAGTTATATGACTTTGTACCGGTAAATTGAAGCAGAAAAAAGGCGCGAAAAATTATGCTTTCAAAAATTTCGCTACCTCATATTTAGCATTATCAACCTTACTCGTTTAAGGATCTATTTAATTCTCTTTATAATTTAATGCATTATCAAAAAGTCTTTCCACTTCTTTAGTTGGATCTTTGGTTAGTAAAGTTGTAACAATCGCTATAATAAAACTTGTGATAAAACTTGGGACAAGCTCATAAATTTCGGTTTCAGAAAGGAATACCGCCCAACAAATATCTGCAATAGTTCCGGATAAAATTCCTGCAACTGCTCCCTTAAAATTAAATCGCTTCCAAAATAAACTTAGCATGATTGTTGGCCCAAAAGCAGCTCCAAATAATCCCCATGCATTTGTGACTAAATCCATAATAGACCCAGAATTAGGAGCAGAGGCAATAATTAAAGCGGATAAAGAAATCAATATTACGACAAACCGCCCAACCCATAGCAATTCTCCGTCTTTCACTTTGTTTTTTCGTATAAGAGGTTTATAAACATCGCTGGCAAAAGCAGACGACGCAGCTAACAGTTGACTGCTTGCCGTGCTCATAGCTGCAGCCAATATTGCAGATAGAAGCACTCCCGACATAATAGAGGGGAAAATTTTACGCACAATGGCGATAAAGACAAGAGAATTATTATTTATATCGGAATCGAAACCTAAAAATAATCTTCCTACAATTCCAATTAAAGCTGCAAAAATCACAATAATAATTGTCCAACTAATTCCTATTTTTGCAGATTTCTTTAGCTCTTTCTGAGATTTTAATGACATATATCTAATAATAATGTGTGGCATCCCAAAATATCCTAACCCCCAAGCCAACCCAGATATAATTTCTTTCCAATTAGTAAAAACGTTCCAATATGAACTTTTTATGTCAGCGATCGAAGAAAAATCCAGATTAGCCAGCGTAAAAATCGGAACAATTAGCATTGCACCGAGAATAAGTAACCCCTGAAAAAAATCTGTCCAGCATACAGCAGAAAATCCTCCTAAAAACGTATATCCTACAATTATAAATGTTGCTATGTACATTGCTATAGAAGGATCCATCCCACTTATTGTATTAAAGAGTGTTCCACACGCTTTTATGCTTGAAGCAGAATAAACTGTGTATGCTGCAAGAAAAACTATCGCACATATGACTCTTAATGTGCTCGATTTTGACAAAAATCGGCTTGAAAGATACTCTGGTATAGTAATGGAATCTCCTGCAACGATAGAAAATTTACGAAGCCTTGGCGCTTCTAAAAGCCAACTTATTGAATATCCAATTGCAAGACCTACTGAAATCCATATTTGTCCTAATCCTAAAGCATAAATAGCAGTTGGTAATCCCATCAAAACCCATGCACTCATATCAGATGCTCCGGCTGAAAGTGCTGTAACCTTGGCCCCCCTTTTCCTTCCTGCAATAAAATATGACTTCTCATCCCCTTTCTTCTCCTTAAAGAAAAAATAGACTCCTACAGCAAGCATAAAAACGAGATAAATTATAAATACAATCATTTCTAATATATTCATTTTAATCTCCTCCTAATTTTACCCACTTGTTATTCTATATATCACATAAGTTTAATATTTGAAAAATGATGTAACGTACAAGAATCACTCGTTGATATAAAAAAATTAGAAAGCAAAAGATAGCAAACTATGGGTTGCCGCTATCTTTGACCGCTTTGATACAGAATATTCTAACGACGTCATTTAACACTAAATAGAAAGCTCCCCGTGCCTTTCCTTAGCAGGTTTCAAACAGTGAGGTGGCATCGCGTCTTCTGTAGATATGATGAATTTATAAAAAGCAGAGCATTTTTACTAATTATTATTTTTAAAAAAGTCTACAATGTCTTGCTTTTTCATGCCTGATTTATTGATTTCATCAATCAAAGATTTAGTAATCTCCATCTTAAGATTCTTGCCGTCAAAATTTACAGTATGGTATATTCCCATTTCTTCTAGAGATTTTTGGAATTCGACAGGGATACTTTGATCTGTTTTAGAAGTTAATTCAAATAATACATTCAAAAGTCTATCGCCATCAAAATTTAAAATAATTTTTGATGAACCAATTTCACTTTCTTCATTCAGAGTCACTTGGTTATCTTCAACTTTTAGTTCTGTCTTTACTTCAGGTGCCTCTTCTTTTATATTTGGAGCATTGTTTTCAGAATTAGTCTTCTCAGCATTTTTTGCGTTGTTTGATTTTTTATCTTCTGTTTTAGTTTTTTGGTTTTTTTCATTACTATTATTTTCTGGTGGACAGTTTTCCGTTGGTTCATTTTCTTCTGGAGTGGTTTCTTGCGTTTGAGTGATGGTAGCATCTTCACTGTTAATCTCTTCGCTTTTTTTGCAACTCACAAAAGGTAAAACCGCAGTAATAATCATAATGAATGCAACTATTTTTTTTATTTTCATTTTTTGTTCCTCCTTAAATTGTAACTATATTTTTAAATCTATGTTTTTCCCTTGCTAAATCTGGTTTAATATAATTATACACTATTTTAGATAGTAAGTCAAGGGGGGAATTTATGTTTTTTTATTTATGGAAATCTGCAAGTTTCTAATCCCATATATCACAAATATTAGGCATTGCTAAAATGATTTTTTACTGATATAATTATAAAAATTGATTTAGGAGGTATATATAATGAATCCGGAAGGTAGCGTTGGGATAATAAATTTTGCAATAATGGCGTTATTTTTATTTGGAATGTACTTTTTACTTATCAGACCAAATTCGCAGAGAAAAAAGCAAGAAGAACAAATGAGAAATTCTTTAGAAATAGGCGATGAAATAACGACTATTGGGGGGATATGCGGAAGGATTGTCAGTATTAAAGAGGATAATGAGGCCTTTATTATCGAGACAGGTTCGGATCGCAACAAGATCAAGATAAAAAAATGGGCAGTTGCAAGTTGTGATAAGGATCCGCAAGCTGAAGAATCGAAAAAATAGTGTATTTTTTGCAAACTTTTCGAATATAAGTTAAAGGAAGGTTAGTAAGCTTAGGTTTGGGAGGTTTGTATTTTGAAAAATACGAAGAATAAAAGTCACGTTTTTTTGATAAAAGCTTTAATCGTTGGGGTACTCATAGGGATGCTAACTTGTTCGATATTTTTGATTTTATTTGCGGGGACATTTGTAAAGCTTGGCACTATGCCGCAAAATGTCGTACAAATTTTATCCTTGGCTTCAGCTAGCGTGGGCGCATTTATAGCGGGGTATGTAGCTTTGCGCATATATAAGGAAAAAGGGCTATATATCGGCGCAACTGCCGGGGGCTTTGTATTTGTGATTTTTACGCTGGCGGGCTCTATAGCATCTGGTGAAAATTTAACTCAGGTTACCTTTATCAAGCTAGTTGTACTGATATTTTTAGGAGCTTTGGGAGGGGTAATCGGAGCAAATAAAAAAGATAGGAGGATTTTTAAATGAAGCATATTTTTACGTTTAAAAAATCAGTACTAAAAGAAAGCGCAAAAAACGGCGGATGTGGCGAATGCCAGACCTCTTGCCAATCTGCTTGTAAGACTTCGTGTACTGTTGCAAATCAAAAATGCGAAAATAGATCTAAATAACAGGTTCCATTTTTGCTGTATGAAGAATGGCGCAGCCCACTAAATGCAAGTTTGCATTTTATAACTACGCACGTATACGTGCGTAGTTTTTACAACGAAATTATATTTCGTTGTGTGGGCTGCGCTATAGGCAGAAAATTAATTCAAAAGGATGAGAAAATGATACACAAATATAAATTAAACGGTTACAATGTAGTCTTGGATGTAAACAGTGGAGCGATACATGTAGTGGATGACCTGGCAAGCGAAATTTTAGATCTAATAGAAGATGAGCACATCGCTGAGGAACCAAGCACAAACATCGTACAAAGACTAGTTAGAAGATATTCGCAGGACAAAGTAGAAGAAACGTGGCTAGAATTATATAAATTATATAAGGCAGAAGAACTATTCTCAAAAGATCATTATGAAGAAATGGCATCAAAATTGGGGGAATCCCCAATAAAAGCCATGTGCCTAAACGTAGCACATGATTGTAATCTAAGGTGCGAATATTGTTTTGCATCAAAAGGCGACTTCGGAGCAGGTAGAGAACTGATGAGCCTAGAGATAGCCAAAGCGGCTATAGATTTTTTAGTTAAATTTTCAGCAGAAAGGCATAATTTGGAAGTTGATTTTTTTGGCGGAGAACCGCTCATGAATTTTGACGTTGTAAAAAGCACCGTCAACTATGCCAAATCTCTAGAACAAGCGTACGGCAAGCATTTCAGGTTCACCATAACCACTAATGGACTGCTGCTGACGGATGATACGATAAATTTCATAAATGAAAATATGGATAATGTAGTTTTATCTTTAGACGGAAGAAAGCAAGTAAATGATGGCTTAAGGGTAACTGCTAAAGGCACGGGAAGCTATGATGCAATAGTTCCTAAGTATCAAGAATTGGTGAAAAGGCGAAAAAAATTGGGAAAAGATTATTACGTCAGAGGTACCTTTACAAGGAGAAATTTAGATTTTACCAAAGATGTTTTACATATGAATAGATTAGGATTTGATCAAATCTCCATCGAGCCTGTTGTTGCAGATGAAAACCTTGATTATTCCATCGGAGAGGATGATCTTGATCGTATTTTTAAGGAGTACGAAATCTTGCAAAAAGAGATTATATCGCAGAGAAAAAAAGGAAATTATTTTAATTTTTTTCACTTTATGCTAGATTTAGACCAAGGTCCTTGTGCAATAAAGAGGCTAAAAGGTTGCGGGTGCGGCAATGAATACATATCTGTAACTCCAAATGGAGACATTTTTCCCTGCCATCAATTTGTGGGCAAGCCCGATTGGAAAATGGGAAACGTAACAGAAAACGAATTCGACGAAAGTATAAAGGCCTACTTTTCCCGCGCAAATATTTACACTAAAGCTGACTGCAGAAACTGTTGGGCAAAATTTTATTGCAGCGGAGGCTGCAACGCAAATAACTTGCAGTACGCAGGAGATATCTTGAAAGCAAATAAGATCTCTTGTGACCTGGAACGCAAAAGGCTTGAATGCGCTATAGCACTAAAAATCGCAGAAGCAAATTTTAACTTAAACTAAAATTCTGAAGATAAATTTATACTAAGTCAAGTTGCGATAAAAATCATCAACAAACCATACTCTGGGCGCGTTGAAAGTTTTCCCGTTTAAATAGTCTAGTTTATCGGCAGAAGTTGAAAAGCAAAACTCCAATTTATATGAATATAGCGCCTGATATTTATAATGCATAGCACGATTAATCGCATTGATCCCGTATTTGCCATCGCCTAGCAGAGGGTGTCCGATATAGGCAAAATGGGCTCTTATTTGATGGGTTCGACCCGTCAGGAGCTCTACTTCAAGCAAGCTAAAATCATCGTTCTCTGCCAGCACTTTATATTTCGTTTTTATGATTTTACTTTTAGCAGTAGGATTTTTTGAGATATAGACTTTATTTTTGGCTTCGTTTTTTTCTAAATAATCTGTCAGAATACCTTTTTTGTTTTTCAAGCGCCCATTTACAATGCAAATATAAAATTTTTTGATTTCACGGTTTTTCAACTTAGAGTTTAAGATCCGTAGTGAAGTGCCATTTTTAGCTATAATAACAAGCCCACCGGTGTTTCTATCTATGCGGTTAACCAAAGCCGGAGCGAAGGAATTTTCATTGTGTGGATTAAATTCTTCTTTGTCATATAGGTAATGGCATGCTCTGGCGACCAATGAATCGAAATGATAATTTTCATCTGGGTGAGAAAGTAACCCAGGAGCTTTATTTACTAAGAGGATATTTTCATCTTCAAAGATTACATTTAGCCTGCCGGGCGCTTGCATAAAATCGTATTTTTCTTTTTGCCTTTGCAGGAATTCATCTTTAATATATACATGTAAAACATCGCCTATTTGCAGTTTTGTTTCTGGGGAGCACTTCTTTTTATTTAGCTTTATACCTTTTTTTCGGAATGCTTTGTACATTAAGGAAGGAGGTAAATTTTTAAAACTTTTAGTTAAAAATTTGTCAGCTCTTTGGTTCGCATCATTTTCTTCTATCACTATTTCTTTCATTCTTTCACCATCAAAGTTTCCCCGCAAACATCTCTTAAGCTATATCATCTAGACCGCTGAAGTACATAAGAAAAACGCCCGCAATTTTATTTATTTTTAGGTTTAGTGAACCTATTGAGCCAATTTAAAGCACTTTTAAATATTTCTATATCGTTGGAATATTTTAAAGTGTTCAAGGCATCGTTAGCTCTCAGCCATTTGTAGCACGCTATCTCATTGTTTTGGACTTTTACTTTATTGCCACTTGATTTTGCCAGAAATATTACAACTTTCTTTTTTATTTTCCCATAAGGTTTATAAAAGCTCTTCTTCCTAAATCCCTTCAATATAGTCACGTCAAGGTTTGTCTCTTCTTTAATCTCACGTTTTGCGGTTTGCTCTTCCGTTTCGCCAATCTCTATGTGCCCTTTAGGGAATCCCCAGTTTTTGGCTAGTTTATTTTTCACCAATAAAAAATATCTTGTATTCCCGCGAATCTCGTAAATAATAGCACCACAAGATTTTTCATATAAGCAGGTAAGATAGAACGGCGCCTGGTTTTGGACCCGCGATAATCTGCTTCGTATCTCCGGAGAATAGTAGATACTACCGATAGGAGCCACTATTATTTTGTCACAATAGTCAAACCTTCCTTTATTAACTAAAGCAATTATAACGCCCTTCAAGAGCTTTTCTTCGGGATTATTAGAAATAACATAAACTTTTTTTCTATATAAATAAGAGTCTCCATTGATAATATGCCCGCAATAAAAGGGAGGAAAGAACCTAGACCTTCTGCCATAGGCAGAATGATCTATCAGTACGTCTACGATTTTCCCCAACAAAATAAAAATCTCCTCCTTTCGTTATTTTTACATTTACTCTACTAAATATTGTACACACAACGGACCTATTATTCAAGTAAATTTTTGCTATTACGATTTCGCTAAAGCTACTTTCATCAGCTTAAACATAGTACAAGTGGATAAAAGTGATCGAAATTAAATATGCCATTCATAAATCAGTAAAATTACAACTTAAAAAGCTATATGCTTGAGTTGGTTGGATTTTACTTTTTATAAATAGCACTTGAAATTTTATTCTTATATTATTTCTTTTTTACATCGCGCATGAAAACAATCTATCTTTTAAATTTACGCTTTCTAGCTGCTTCTAATTTTTTCCTACGCCTAACAGAAGGTTTCTCATATGCTTCTCTCCTGCGGATTTCAGCTATAACTCCAGCTCTGGAACACTGTTTCTTAAACCTCTTTAAAGCGTTATCTAAAGACTCGTCTTCTTTTAACTTCACTTCTGCCATTTTAATCCCTCCAATCCACCTCCAGGTAGAGGATTTTCTCTGCATAAATACCTAACGGTCTTTATTATATACCACTATATTAATTTTGTCAACTATAAAAGGGCGCATTAAATACTACACAAAGAAAAGAAGCTTTTGTGAAAGCCTCTTTCTTTCAATTGAAATTACCCATTCAACTATTAAATATAGAAAATTAAGATTCTTCTCTTATTTTTGCAAAACATTCGCTACAATATACAGGGCGATCTTCACGTGGTTGAAATGGCACTCTAGCTTCGTTTCCACAAGAAGCACAAGTTGATGTAAACATCTCTCTTTCGCTTTTCGTTGCATTTTTTCGTGCATCTCTACAGTTTTTGCACCTTTGTGGTTCATTTACGAATCCTTTCGAATCATAAAATTCCTGTTCGCCAGCTGTGAAAATAAACTCATTTCCACATTCCTTACATATAAGGGTTTTGTCTTCGTACATGTACATACCTCGCTTTGGATATTAAAATAAATTTCGCCCTAGGACGGAGTTAAACCGACACCTTTGATAAACAACGCTCTACATATAAGCTACTTGGGCATATCAATTTTTTACGAATTCTTGGTAAAGCATTGTCTAGTCATAAAACTTAAAACTACTTTTAAATTTTAAAATATCATCTGTTGGAGTAAACTAACTTATGCTAACTAAGTATTTTGTCTATGCTTTTAGTATGCGCTAAAAATTTTCATGCCATTCTTTATACATTATAGTATACCATAAAAATTAAAAAGTCAATATTATATTATAGGGTATTGCAAATAATAAATAGGTAAAGTATGGAAAAAATGGCATGATCAAAATATGGGAGAAAGGAAAAAGTAAAAAATGGATTCACAATGCAATTGCATGTTGTATCAAAATATATACTACAAAATCCGAAGTGGCTTACACTGATGAAGAATTTGCAGCCACTGATTTACATTGCTTTATGGATTTCATAGAAGCAAGATTTTAGGCTTAAAGTGGTTAACAATTGATTTTAAAAATGATGTAGTATACATAAAAAGTCGCACAATTGTTGAAAATCTGACCATCGGCAGCTAAAACCAAAACAAAAACAACATCTAGCTTCAGAGAATATAAAATTTTGCCATAGATCAAAAGAACGTTTGCTAACACTTAAGTCCGAAAAAAAAACTATAAAAAAACTTTTTGGTAAAGAATATCAGAATACGTGTTATATTTTTACTTGGACTGACGGTAGATTATATCACCAGAACTACGTAACGAAAGAATTTCAAAAATCCCCTGAGCGCCATAAAAGTTAGTATTTATACATCATTTAATATAAATCTCGTTTGAAGATTAACTTTTAAAAATACTTAAATAGGAATATAATATTCTAAGGTGTATTATTAAGCAGATATTTTAGAGGTGTTAAATTTGGTGAATATTTATAATGGGAAAAATTATTTAAATGATGAAAGCGTTAAGAAAATTCATTTTATAGGTATTGGTGGATCTGGGATGTGCCCTTTGGCAGATATATTAAAAAGCAAAGGGTATGTTGTAGCTGGTTCAGATAATTATATGTCAGATACGCTAGAAAGATTGATCGCAAGAGGATTCTCCATAAGAACAGAGCATAGCAGAGAAAACGTGAAAGACGTAGATCTGGTGGTATATTCAGCGGCGATAAAAGAGGACAATGAAGAACGATTAGCTGCAAAAGAGTTAAATATCCCTCAAATTGAAAGATCGGATTTATTGGGAATGCTATGCGAAAAATATGAAAATCTCATAGCTATCTCCGGTACACACGGAAAAACCACAACCACCGCCATGATAACGCAAATTTTGATATTGGGGAATGCTGACCCTACAGCTATCATTGGAGGTAAGCTGCCGTTTATAGACGGGAACAGCAGGGTAGGAGGCTCTGAGACTATTATCTGCGAAGCTTGCGAATACGTAGATACATTTCTAAAATTGACCCCGAGTATTTCCATTATAACAAACGTTGATGCAGACCATTTGGATTATTTTAAAGATCTTGATGGAGTTATAAGGTCATTCAATAAATTCGCCCAAAGAACAAAAAATGTAATAATTGTAAATGGAGACGACAAAAACAGTCTGAAGGCTATAGAAAATGTCGGAAGTGTAAGAATCATTACTTTTGGCTTTAATGAGAGTAATGATTATCACATAGAAAACGCCGAAGAGAAAAATGGCATATACGAAAGCTTTGAGGTCTTTAAGGGTAAAAGAATTCTCGGCAGATTTTCTCTGCAAATACCGGGGAAGCATAATGTTTATAATGCAGTTGCAGCTATCTGTGTAGCCGATTATGTAGAGATTAGCTCTGAAGTGACGAAAAAAGCTCTGAGGGATTTTACAGGAGTCCATAGAAGGTTTGAAGTTTTAAGCAGAGCAAACGGAATGACAATAGTAGATGATTTTGCACATCATCCTACAGAAATTGAAAATACATTGCTTTCCGCTAAAAAGATGGGCTTTCATAGAGTGATAGCTATCTTTCAGCCGCACACATACTCACGTACGGCAGCGCTTTTAGACGATTTTGCAAAAGCTCTTTCTATAGCAGACATAGCAATAATTTCAGAAATCTTAGCCGTCAGGGAAGTCAATGTATATAACATATGTTCCGAAGATTTAGTAAATAAAATCGAAAACTCCGTTTACCTGCAGACATTTGAAGATATTGCAGATTATATAGAAGAGATCGCACAACCAGGCGACTTAATAATAACTATGGGCGGCGGTAATGTCTATGCATGTGCAAATTTGTTGGTGAAAAGATTAAAAATGCTTTGAACAAAGAGAGAAGGAGCTTGTGTAAAATAAAGAAGAACACAGTATGAAAAAGTACGTTGCTGAACAGGTAGTGTAAACTGTAACTAGCAACGTACTTTTTGGTGTATTAAATGAATATATCGAAATAAGTTAAGATTATCTTAAAAGTCTCTCACAAGTTTCTTTATAAAACTTAGCCAAACATCTTTGCTGAATGGCATTAAATCTGTCATTATAAGAATTGGCAACGTCTTGAATTCCTGAAAGTTTAGCGTTGCAATCCTCCAAAGCGTAACTGCATTTATCATCGGTGGAGTTGCTGGAACAAGTCTTCACATCCGATTTAGGAATATAATTCTGTGTATAATTTTCTACGGTTTGGTTGTACTTCGCTTGCAAACTTTTAAATTTTTTATTAAGACCATTATATTCAGAAAGAGAAACATAATTTGCTTTCATTTCCTGCTTAAGGTTAGCTATTTCTCCGCTTTGCTTCTCTATTCTGGTTGTTAAATTAGAGTTTTGAGCGTTAGCTTTACTCAGCTCTGCTTCGATTTTGTCGAGCTTCAATTTAGGGACATAATCATTGTTCATTTTTTGCTCCCAAGCAGCTTTTTCATCTTGCAATTGTTGTTGATTTTCTTTCTTTAATTTCTCTAACGCATACTTAGCTTGGTCGAATTCCGATTTAGGAACAAAACCCGCTTTTGACATTAAATGAACAAAAAATGGACCGAACTTCTCTTTAACAACGTAACCTACTGCAGCAACTGCTAAAAACGCCACGGCTCCCAATAGCTTGGAAGATTTGCTCTCCGATTTTGCCTTTGGGTTATTTCCATGCCTATCCGCAGAATAAGTTGTGCTAGTCTCTGCACTACGAGAATAAGCAAAACACATTCCTGACACTATGCAAGAGTTGGATAGTATTGCTGTTGATAAAATAATTAATAAAAATTTTTTCACGATAATTACTCCTAACCTTATTATAGCTACACTGAATAAAAATTTAAGCTATGACTATATTCATTACACTTAGCCTTATAATTCGCATGGATCGTTCGTTTCGCAGCAAATCGTCTTCCATTTGAAACCAGCAATATTTCTGTATTCTTTATCTATTGGCCAAACATATTGCTTATATGGACCATTACATGATTTAATTTGAATTTCTTTTGCCACAGCACTTAGGGGCACTTTAAAAATAAAAGGATCACACGTTATGTTTTTTTGCAGTATATTTTTAAGTATTCCAAGTATGCCGTTTGGCTTTTTTTCAGCAATATTAATATCCGGCTCCATAAGGTTGCATACTGTTGCAATACCCTCACGTTCGACTTCCAATAAGTCTCGATATTCTTTTTTTATTGTTATGCAATCAAGAAGCTTTCCCTCTGATACCTCTATTTCCCGTTTTGCCACAGCTTCATCTGGAATGTGCTTAGAATCGAATGCGAAACACCCTGATACAGATGCACCTATGCCGGACAAAACTACTGTTGATAAAATAATTGATAAAAATTTTTTCATGATAAATACTCCTAACGTTGAATAAATAGTTTAATAGTTATAAGTTTGTTAATGCATCAACCACTTAATTATATCACGAAAAATTTTTTAAGTCAACAAAAAATTCATATTTTATATTTTTTTCTTCTTTATGTGAGCTTATTTTGAATATACTCTAATATTTAGCCAAAATCTTCGCACGTCATTGGCACTAGATATCTATATCCCTTACTTTTTTCTAAGAGTGACTTCCCCCAATACCAACTTGTCTCCATAGATGCTATAGTTTAGGTCGTTTTCTTCTGCTCTGGCACCTATATTTTGCAAAAAACTCACTTTTCCATTATTGGCGGTATATTTTAATGATATAGTTAAATTACTGTTTTTTATATTTAATATCCCTGCATCTTTAAATTCATACTCAGAGTTTCGCTCTTCGTCTACCCAAGTGCCAAAAAGCTTCTCGTCTAGTTTTATATTGGGGTCTGGTTTTTTCATTTCTTTTTTATATTGCTTATACTTTGTCAATTTTTGCCCTTGATCTTTTAGCTCCAGTGTTTTCTTGTTTAAACTCGAATTCACATTGTAAGTGTAGTCTCCTTGCATTACGCTCTGTGAATTTACCTCTATATCTATTTGCATCGCATTTGCACTTTTCACCTCGTAGGTCCCGTCCAGCTTTAATGAATTGATCTCTAAGGACACAGTGTTATCACCATTAAATGTCAATATTTTATCTGATTCTTCATTATCTGCGTCTATTTGCCAAGATCCGACTACACTATTATCTGTAAAAACTGCAAAAGCAACACCTGTAAATAATAAAATAAGTAGCAACCCGGATATAATAAAAAATATTATTCCTTTTTGCAACATTTTCCCTTTGATAGTCTTTTTGAGATTTTCCATTCTTTCCATCTTTAAAGTTACCTCCAAAAATCAAATTAATTTTTCAATAACTACCCTAAATTACCCCACTACCACTTGCCCATCAGGCAAAATTTTCTCCGAACCTCGCTTCTTTTGCTTTAAAGTAACTGCTAAAATGATCGAGATCGGGCCAACTCTACCTACAAACATTACAAAGGCAAGCAGTAACTTTGACATATCCGTAAGGTGGGGCGTAAGCCCCGTAGATAAACCAGTAGTAGAAAAAGCCGATACAACTTCATAAGTAACATCTATAAGCGGGATTGGCGACTCAAAAATATACACTAGCGAAATTATGACCGTTACAAATAACAAGGATAATCCTACAATCGATAATGCCTTATATACTGTTGATTTGGGGACTTTGTGTTTTAAAATTATTGCATCCTCTCTACCTTGCAGCACACTCTTAATCACGATAATTATCACTAAAAATGTGGTAGTCTTTATCCCTCCACCTGTAGAGGCAGGGGATGCACCTATAAACATTAATATTATAGATAATATCTTGGTTACGTCGTACTCTGACCCAATAGGTACCGAAAAAAAACCGGCCGTGCGTAGGTTGGTAGATTGGAAAAAAGCTGCGATAATTTTTTCTCTTAAGCTAAAGCCTTTTAGGGTATTATTATTTTCAAATATAAAAAATAGCACTGTGCCCAAGATCAATAAAAATGCTGTTATTATAAGGACTAAAATACTGTGCAACTTTAATTTAATTTTCGTATTTTTGTGTTTAATCTTTTTAGAAAAATTAACGCCTAGATCACTGATAACTATAAACCCTAATCCTCCGGAGATGATCAAAAAAGAGATAGTCAAGCAAATTAGAGGATCTCCTACAAAGGCAGAGAAGCTCTTGCCGGGAGATATAAAGCCTAAAATCTCGAAGCCTGCGTTGCAATAAGCCGATACAGCAGAGAAAATAGCTTGCCAGATACCATATACTCCAAATCTCGGTACAAATCTAAGCGATAGCAACAAGGCTCCCAGACTCTCACAAGCTAACGTCCACCACAATATAACTTGGATCAATTTTGAAACTTCTATCACACGCCCGTTAGTCTGCTCTTTGGCTATCTGTAGGTCTCTTATATCTAATTTTCCTCTTAATAACATTGTAGCTCCGGTAGTAAAAGTAATTATCCCCAACCCACCCAGTTGAATTAATAAAAGGATCACCGCTTGCCCTATTGCATTCCACTTGGTAAAGGTATCAAATACAGCTAAACCGGTTACACATGTAGCTGAGGCCGCTGTAAATAATGAATCGACGAAGCTCGTATTTTCAGTACCTCTAGCGCAAAAAGGCATATAAAGGATAGTAGCACCCAGCAGAACTATAAATAAAAAACTAAAGACGATTAGTCTGATGGCAGAGATATCTTTTATTGTCTTTTGCTTTTTAACCGTATTTTCCAATATCCAATCCTTCCTCTTTCTCTATAAAATCAAATATTTTCAGTTTATTTAATATTATAAAAAGTGGTATCCCCAAGATATAACAAGCGAAAAACTGCCCTAACCCTATACTTATGGATAAAAAGCAGAGAGTTTCCCAATTCAAAAGCTGCGGTGACGCGATTAAAATAATAGCACTAACGCCAAAGCTACCAAATAAAACCGGCGGGAGCGGAGATAAAATCGGGATTCCCTTTATTTTTATTTTTCTCAACTTTCTTGTCAAAAATGCTGAGATCAAAGTGAAAATCGAACCTAACACAATATCTACAAGACCAAAGGGACTCGCTAAATTTGCAATAAGGCAACCCACTGCCAGGCCCGGTATAGCCAAAGGAGAAAAGACCGGCAATATCGTCAACACTTCAGATATCCTTAGCTGCACTCCGGAATAAGCAAAACCCAAACTAGCAGAAATAAGCGTCAAAACAACGTACAAAGCCGCTATCATAGATGCATATGCTATACTTATAAGTTTTTTCGATCCTTTAGACATTTCTTCATACCTTCTACTCTTGGCTTACTCTTTATTTTAGGATAACTTATTATTTTACAAAAATCAATAAAAAAATATAAATTACAAGTATTTCTACTTGCTTTGACCATGCGATAGGAGTATTATTTACCTTGAGGCGACTAGTCTTTAATAGTTTTGCAAATTTTAATCGCACTGCGAGAATCAATAATCAATATTACTTATTTTTTTAAGAAAATCTTCACTTGCATTTGTGGTTTCTTTATGATATAATTAAAAGGAATATATTGTGCTATTTAAAGAGGTGAAATCGATTGAGAGAAAATTTACATCCGGAATATAAAAAAACAACTGTAACTTGTGCTTGCGGGAATGAAATAGAGACAGCCTCTACAAAGGATAATTTAAAGGTAGATATTTGCTCTAAGTGTCATCCTTTCTTCACAGGTAAACAAAAGCTGGTAGACACAGGTGGGCGTGTAGATAGGTTCAATAAACGTTATAAGAAAGAAAATGCATAAGTTTGTAAGCTTTTATTTTGGGCGGTGCGGTGTGTCTCTTAGCGCCGCTTTGTAATTTTAAATCTATCCTGTTTTTAAGTTTAAACTAAAAGAGGTTTTTATGGAGCAATATAAATCTGTTTTGCAGGAATATTCGTGCGAATTAATCGAAAAAAAATCTAAGTTTATCGGATATATTTCTCCTATTGAAAATGAAACTCAAGCGACTTCTTTTTTAAGCAAAGTTAAAAATAAGTACTGGGATGCAAAACATCATGTCTATGCCTATATACTGAAAGATGGGCCTTTTTCTAAATCCTCTGATGATGGGGAGCCTTCAGGCACGGCGGGGATCCCTATTTTGAATGTAATAAAGTCCAACTCTCTTGTAAATACAATGGTAGTAGTAGCTAGATATTTTGGAGGGATTTTGCTGGGCGCGGGGGGACTTTTGAGGGCATATTCACAAACAGCTACTATGGCTGTAAACAATGCGAAAATTGCTACATATAAGCTTTCGTATATTTTTAGGCTCTCTTGCACATATGAGCAATATAATAAAATACTGCTTATTTTTGATGGTTTTGCAGCAGAAGTAGATGCATCACAATTTTTAAGTGAGGTTTTTTTGACTTTTCATGTTGCGGCAGATGAGGCTGAAGATTTAAAGACTGCTCTAATGCAATTGACAGGTGGGAATCTAAAATTACAACTGATGGGATCAGATTTTTTTTACTATTAATTTTCTATATCGCTGAGAGGATCTAAAATACCAAAGGTTCTTTAATATAAGTACATTTGAAGAGTCCGGCCGACTTTTACTTAAATGATTAAAAAGGGGGAAATACAATTGAATGTAAGAGAAAATATAGAAAGCATAGAAGAAAAAATCTTATCGCCATTTGCATCCCTTGCAAAAAATAGTAAGGGTAGAAAAAACGAAGATGAAGTTTGCAACTTAAGAACGGTATATCAAGTGGATAGAGGCAGAATTATCCATTGTGAATCCTTCAGAAGATTAAAACATAAAACGCAGATGTTTTTTTCTCCAGAGAAAGAGCACTACAGGACAAGGCTTACTCATACCCTAGAAGTTTCTCAGATCGCTAGAAATATTTCGCGAGCACTGCTATTGAACGAAGATTTGACTGAAGCGATAGCTCTGGGGCATGACCTTGGTCATACTCCATTTGGTCATGCGGGAGAAAGCGCCTTGAATGAAATAATGCCGGAGGGGTTTTCTCATTTTGAGCAAAGTGTAAGAATTGTTGAAAGATTAGAAAAAAATGGGAAAGGCCTAAACCTTACCTATGAAGTCTTAGATGGGATACTCAACCATACAAAAGGGACCTGGCCACAAACTTTAGAGGGGAAAGTTGTCAGATTTGCAGATAGGATCGCTTATATAAATCATGATATAGATGACGCGATCCGTGGGCAGATCTTGACATTATCGCAATTACCTCAAGACGCATTGAAAATCTTAGGCATAGAAGGTAAATTTAGAATAGATGCTATGATGTATTCTATAATTGAGAATAGCACTAATGGAGAAATAAAAATGTCGGAAGATGTTAGCTATGCTTTTAATAAACTGCATGAATTTATGTATGCTAACGTATATTGTGATCGCTCTAAAGCTAAGGTTGAAACAGTAAAAGTCCCGGATTTTATCAAGCTACTGTATGATTACCTCATAAAACATCCGGATAAATGGCCTAACGAGATAAAGGAAATAGCAGAAAAAGAATCCAAAGAAAGAGCAGTGTGCGATTATATATCCAGTATGACGGATAAATTTGCTGTAGACCTATTTAAAGATATATTCATTCCACATTCCTGGACTCTATAGTGGCAGAGCAGTATTATTTAGGGGAGGTGAATTAAATGGCATTGCCTGTAGCTTTTATTGAAGATTTGAAGTATAGAAATGACATAGCGGAAATAATTTCAAATTACGTAAGTTTAAAAAAACGAGGAAGAAACCTAGTAGGGTTATGTCCATTTCACGCGGAGAAAACGGCCTCTTTTAATGTATACCCTACCACTGAATCTTTTTATTGCTTTGGCTGTGGTGTTGGTGGAGATGTTATCACTTTTATTGAGAAGATAGAAAATTTAGATTATATTGAAGCGGTTAAGCTTCTAGCACAAAGAGTAAATTTGACTCTGCCGGAGACTGACGGTAAAGAAGAACAGCTTGCAAATTTGAGAAGAAAGATTTTTGAAATCAATAGGGAAGCAGCGCGTTTTTTTCACAGTCAACTTTATGAAAAAGCCGGAGAAAAATCTCTAGAGTATTTGAAAAAACGAGGGTTGTCTCCTCAAGTTATAAGGCATTTCGGGTTGGGGTATTCTCCGCCGGATAAATTTTTATTGATTGATTATTTAAAAAATAAAGGATTTACTGCATTTGAAATGACCCAAGCAAATTTAGCAATGAAGAGCAATTACGGGAAGATTTATGCTCGATTCTCCAATAGAATCATGTTTCCTATATTAGACCTGAGAGGAAACGTCATCGCATTTGGTGGGAGGGCTACATCAGATATCAAACCTAAGTACCTTAATACTTCTGACACAGTTGTCTTTAAAAAAAGCGCCAATTTGTTTGCCTTAAACTTTGCTAAAAATTATTGTGCGGAGTATATGATTTTAGTTGAGGGGTATATGGATGTAATTGCATTACATAGTGTGGGATTTCAAAATACCGTAGCTACTTTGGGAACGGCACTTACATTGGAGCAAGCCCAAGCAATCTCTAAATATAGCAAAGAAGTTATAATCTGTTATGACTCTGATGAAGCCGGTCAAAAAGCGTCCGCTAGGGCAATAGATATTTTTAGAAAAACG
>JAFVAZ010000015.1 GCA_017480265.1 Clostridia bacterium | reverse complement strand
AAGTATATTCTCCATCTTCTGCTATCTGGTGTATTTCCCCCTGTACACCATACGGCACCATTATTTTATGGCTTATGATCTCCGTTTCTTCTACCTCACCTAAGATATCCCCCGGCTCTACTGCATCCCCGATAGCCACACTAGGTCTAAAATGCCACTTTTTTTCTCTGTTTAAAGATTGAGTCTCTACCCCTCGCTGCAAATTGTTGCCGGAAATTTTCATGATCTCATCCAGTGGTCTTTGTATCCCATCAAAAATGCTCCCGATCAAGCCCGGACCCAACTCTACACTCAAAGGTTCCCCTGTAGATATCACCTCAGCTCCCGGTCCAAGGCCTGATGTTTCTTCATAAATTTGTATAGAAGCTTTATCTGAGTGCATCTCTATTATTTCTCCTATGAGCTTTTCTTTGCCTACTTTCACTACATCAAACATATTAGCCTCTTTCATGCCGGAAGCTATGACCAATGGTCCTGCGACTTTTTTCACTGTTCCAATATTCATCTTAAGTTTCACTCCACTCAAAGTTTTCTTCAATAGATTCGATTATATCCCCAAAATATTCTGCCCTACAGCTGCTTCGATATATTTTTTCACATTTTTCATTCCTATTCCATTATTGTTTGATATCCCTGGTATGGGAATTATAGTCACCGTGGTTTCTTCTTGTAGCTTTTTAATTTTCTGGGATAAACCTTGTGCAAATTCTTCCGTTATATAGATAATTCCATAGTTATTCTTTATGAGGAAGTTCAGTTTTTTTTCAGCTGATTCTTCATTCTCTACGTTAAATATCTCTATGCCTAAAGGAGAAAAACCGATAACACTTTCTTTTCTCCCGACTATCGCCACTTTATACATACATTTTCCTCAATCTTTCGTTTATCTCAGGTTCACTGGCTCCCAGCTTTTTGCCTATGCAAACAATCTTTATATTTTTAAACTCCAGTTCTCTTGCTAAAGCATAAGAAATTATCGGAGCGATAGTAAATGGGTTGCTCTTTTGTTTGCTGCATAACGCCATAACTTTATCATCGAACCACTTATCTAAATATAATGAATCTTCGGGAAAGCCCGCGTCGTCAAATAAATCGCTGTACTCTGTAGTGAGCAAATACTCCCTCAAAAGCTCTATATCTACACAAGCTAATTTACGCAAGATGTCTATATTTAAACTTTGACATTCGGCTAAAGCTATATCAAAAAAACGCCTACTTTTCTTTAATTTACAGCCCCTCAATGCTATTTTGATATCGCTAAACGCTACAAAAAGCTCTGCGTAACCTTTAATAAACTCGCAACCCGTAGTTTTAGATAGCTTCATAACTTCGTCAAGCATAGTTTTATCTACAAGGCTATCGCACAAATTTGCATCATTTGTTTTTAGCAATATCTCAAAAGCTTCCTTAGCTGAAGCTTCCATAAATTTAGGAAGTTGGGCAAAATCTTGATCCTTGATACATTTGAATAAAAGCTTAGGGTTTACGCTACCCATCGGCATAAAGGAACTTTCTTGGGAACCTTCTGTGATTACCGCTCTGATCGCTTTTTTTAAATTGTAAAAATCTATTTGATATAAAATAACATTTATGTCATTATCCTTTGCCGAGACCAAATTCTTGATAGTTTTTATTGTGTTTTCTCGTTCAAATCTAATTATCTCATCTATATCATCTGTAGAGATCGCCACTGCCCAGTTTTTGCTCCGCAAAAGCCTGATAATATCGCGGTAATCTTTTACAGTTAGCAAAGAATTTATATCTTTCTGCGATAATAAATATTGCTCCAAAACTCTAATATTGGCAACGGCGTAAGTGTATTTCTCTTTGATAAAACTTCACCTCACTTTTTGAACTTTGCAAGATTGTTTGCGCATTTATTTGAATAAAAGCACACTCAAATTATCGAAAATCACGTCGCGATTATTTGCAAATAAAGCTTCTATCGAACAATTTTCCTCAATATCTCCATAAGAAATGATAACTCCACCTTCTATTGCTCGAGTTTTATCCAATGAGATCTTTAAGTCTATGGCATACTTTCTTGCTATATTCTGGATTTGCTTTTCGAAATCTTGTGGCAATCGCTTCAGATCTTTCTCTGAGAATATCAATAAAGCATTTCGATCCTCTAAATGCGTCTCTATCAGGTTCAATATAAAAGCAAAATAATCAGCATCGTCTAAATCACAGAGCTTCTCTTTTGTTTCGTTTATAATTTCACTAATTAGCCTATATTTAGCCTGCAATACAATTTTTTTCTTTTCATTTGATGCCATTGCTTTGGCTCTGGATATTATATTTGTAGCTTCTTTTTCTGCTTTATTTGCTATTTCGAAAGATCTTCTCGTGATTTCCAGTCTTGCTTCGTTAAATATCAGTTCAGACATATTTTTTGCGTATTTTATTTTTTCTTCGGCTGATTTTTCAGCATCTGCTTCTATGCTTTTTATTATCTTCTCTAACCCCGTAACCACGCACTTCACCTTCAATTTACCGTTTTATAAATCAAAAATTATAAATTTATACTCGGGATATTTAAAATAGCAAGTACAGAAGTCAAAAGAGCCAAAAGCGCATATGTCTCTACCATTGCAGGGAAGATCATAGCCTTGCCCATTTGGTCGGGTCTTTTTGCTACTATAGCTATCCCTGCTACAGCAGCTCTAGCTTGCCTTAATGCAGACCAAAGCCCCACTATTCCCATAGGTAAGCACGCTGCAAAGTACAATAAGCCCTGTATGAACGATACATCAGCAGGAGCCCCCAAGATGCCTGTTTGCATAAATGTAAATACAGCAACCAAAAGGCCATATATTCCCTGCGTCCCTGGGAGCAATTGCAAAAGCAAAACTTTGCCGAACTTCTCCGGGTCTTCTGTTACAACTCCTGCGGCGGCTTCTCCTCCCATACCTACTCCTATAGCCGAACCTATACCTGACAATAAAACCGAAATCACCGCACCTAATAAAGCCAAAAATATTCCATAGCTATTCATTACCAAGTTCCTCCTTGATTTTGTAATATTTAGTTTTTATTGAAAAAGGTGAAAATTTTTTACCTCCACCTTCATAAAACTTACTGAAAAATTCTACAAACTGCAGCCTATTGGTATGTACATAGGCCCCCAAAAGATTTATGCCGATATTCATCGTATGCCCCACCGCAAATACAAAAATAAACACCATGATCCCTACGGGACCACTGCCAGCCATCGCTCCCATTTTATTAAAAACTTGAGCTATAACGCCTGTAGCTAACCCTAACGCCAAAAGCCGCGAATAAGAAAATATATCGCTTATATAACCAGTGACACCATAAAGACCATAAAAGCCCTTCAGCAATCGCTTAAACGCGTTCTTTGAGTCTCTCCCTGCTGTCAATATTATTAAAATTATCCCCAGCGATATCGCCAACAAAGCAATATGCGCTACTATACTCGGCAGGATAAAATTTAAAGCTAATAAGTTTGTCATCATCGGAACCGTTAATAAATAAACAATGCCTCCGCCTACCAACAAATACCAAGAAATCACATCATATAAAATATCTTTGTATTTTTTAGCTTTAAAAAGCTGTACAAGCTTTAAAAATAACCCTGAAAAAAGATGTACTACCCCTAAGCCAAAAGAATACGTCAACATCCTGATGGGTTCCCTCAATGGAACAAACCAGACTGCCGGTATAGTGATTTTATATTTTAAGAAAACTTCTGATATAACTTCAACCGCATCTCCAAAATAGCTTCCAAACATCACTCCCCAGAAAGTCGTGGATATCCCGCAATATAAAAACATCCTTAGGAATTTTTTGATTCCACTTTCCATATTTTTGAACTTCATCAATAAAACAGAACACCCAAAAGTCATTATCAAACCATAAGCTGCATCCGATAGCATCAAGCCAAATAAAATATAATAAAAAACTGCCATAACTGGCGTTGGGTCTACTTCGCCTTTGCCTGGTAAACTGTAGCTCTCTAAGACTGGTTCCACCGGAGAGGCAAATGCTGTATTTTTAAGAAAAATAGGTGATACTTCATTTTCTGCAGAAGATACCTCCACTGCCAAATCAAATTCTTCCTCTAAGAGAATTTTTAAGTTCTCCGCATTATTTTCCGGTATAAATCCCGTTAAAATAAATGTATGCTTTGTGTGCAAAAGCTTTGAGATCATGTTGTATTTTTCTGACCTTATACTATAATAATCACATAAAAACTTTAAGGCATTATTCGCCCCAACGTAACTTTTTATCTGTTTTTCGAGTTCTGCGATCTTTGCCTCTAAACTTTTGATCTTTTCATCGATTTGATTCATTTTTTCTATCGGCAACTTTTTGGTAGATTTGGCAGGATAAGCAAACCCAAGCTTTTTTATAGCATTTTCTAAAGTCTCTGCATCTTCAATTTTACATATCGCAAATATATAGGTAGTATCCATACTTTTGCTTATAACCGATACAGCAAAATTTTCGACTTCGGGAGATAGCTCCTTTATGCGCCCAATAACCTTATCCTGCTCGTAGTCACCTGCAAGTGTCCCAATGAAAGCCCTAGTGCATTTTGTCCCTGTCAAACGCATGCTTATATCTAGATTTTCCCATGGTTTTAATGCTTGCTTTTCTACCTTTAGGTTTACAATTTTATTTTTGTATTTTAAAGTATCTTCTTCCGCTTTTATGATCGCATACCCGATCCTCATTATTTCTTCTGCGCCATCCACAAATGCATAATAATCTTGAGTTGAGATCGCCTTGCGTCCAGTAAGGGAAGTAACTTTTGTTTTATCATGTATGTATTTACTCAATATCCTAGATGCATCCGCTGCTATTTTTGCATTTTCAGCGAATATTTCCATAGACCTGCTAGTATCTATTTTTTTGAAATGATCATCATTTTCGGCTATATCAGTGATTTCCACTACTCCCATTATTTGTAAAAATTCGAGTAGCTTCTTTCTGTCTTTCTTCTTTGCGCATATATTTATCTTCTGCATTGGAGCTATTGGCATTTTTCATACACCTGCCTTTTTAAGAATATTCACCCTAAAGCCGTAAATTTTAAAAAATCTTATCTTATTTTCTTATCGACTCCAATATTACTTGCATCGCTTTTCCCTTATTCTTTTTAGCAATAGCCCTCAAATCCTCAATCTCATCTTCTGCCTGTTTTATAGCATTTTTATAAATTCTATTGGCATCACTTTTAGCTATATTTACCCGCAGTGTAGCCTTTTTCATCTCTTCTTTTAATTTCGCACTTCTTATGCCATCAGCTTCTTTTTTTACTTTATTCATCATTTCTGCAACTTTAATCTCAGCTTCATTTTGCAATTTCTCCGCTTTAATCTCTGCTTCTTTTATACTTTTAATCAAATCTGCAACCATATATTCTTTATCTCCTTTACCTAAGAAAGATAATTTTAGCTAAAAGCATATAGGGCAACATTTTGGGGCAAAAATAATTTTAACTCTTCCATACGTTTTATTTTACCATGTTTTATTTAGTTGTCAAACTAAGCCTCTAATGCACCGACTTAAGTATTGATAATCTTTACCATCTCTTTATAAATCGAACCCAATATTCCATTTACGAAAGCTGGTTCCTCCGCTGACCCGTATTTTTTAGCAAGTTCTACTGCTTCATTTATGGATACACTTGGTGGGATATCTTCTCTATATAAAATCTCAAAAATAGATAGCCGCAATATAGATATCGCTACTTTTGAGATCCTATCTTTTTCCCAAGATTTAACGAAATCGCCTATCATTTTATCTATTTCTTTCTGGTTTTCTTTTACTCCACAGAATAGCTCCTTTGTAAAATTTTCTACTTTTTTCAGGTAGGTCGCCCCTTCTGCTTGTTTCTTTAGCTCTAGCATTTCATTTAAAGAATAGCCATTTATACTATTTTCAAATAAAAATATAAATGCTTTTTCTCTTGCTTTTTTTCTATTAATTAATTTTTTACCTGTCAACTTCATCCCTCCAATAAAAATAAGCCCTTTGCATTGCTATAAAACTCCAGCAGCGGGCTTTACTTAAAAAATTGCTTATTTTTTCAAAGTGCCTGTGAAGTTTCATTACCCCAGCGTATTTATTTGATCATTATTTTTCGTTTATAGATTCACATGCGCAACATCCGCCATGGTGCGCATCACAGTGTTCCAAAATTTCTCCGACGAAAACCTCCGGATCTAGCCCTTGTCTTTGATAGTAATCTGCAATAGCAGATTTGATGGCCTGCTCTGCTAATACCGAGCAGTGTACTTTCACAGGTGGTAAGCCATCTAATGCTTCCATCACGGCTTTATTGGTCAAATTCAACGCTTCTTTTATAGTTTTCCCTTTTATCAGTTCTGTAGCCATAGAGCTAGTAGCGATAGCCGCACCGCAACCAAAAGTCTTAAACTTTACGTCAATGATCCTATCATCCGCTACCTTTATATACATCTTCATTATGTCTCCGCACTTTGGATTTCCCACTTCTCCTATCCCATCAGCATCTTTGATCTCTCCTACGTTTCTTGGGTTCGAGAAATGATCCATGACCTTATCACTATAATTCATATTCTATTGCACCTTTCTTAATTACATTATTTACATTCCAAAATATTAAAAAATCTTCTCTATTTTCCTTTACTAATTATTCTCTCCCACAAAGGAGACATACTCCTTAATTTATCTACTATGCTAGGTATCACACTCAATGCGTACTCAACTTCTTCTGGGGTATTAATATCGCTCAAGGATAACCTCAACGACCCATGAGCTACTTCGTGCGGGAGCCCTATCGCCAGCAAAACATGACTTGGATCCAATGACCCGGACGTACACGCCGAACCGGACGATGCGCAAATCCCCGCAGCATCTAGCATTAAAAGCAACGACTCCCCTTCTATCCCCTCAAAGCACATATTCACATTGCCTGCTAACCTCTTCGTCCTATGTCCATTTAGTCTCGATCTATCTATCTTGGAGAGCTCTTCGATCAGAACCTCCCTCATCTTAATCAGCTGCTCATTCCTCTTTGCCATATTATCACAGGCATCTTGCAGAGCTACACTTAAGCCCACTATCCCGGCTACATTTTCTGTCCCCGCTCTGCGTCCATTTTCTTGGGCCCCTCCTTCTATCAGATTACCAAGTTTAATGCCTTTTTTTATATATAATGCGCCGACACCTTTAGGTCCGTGAAATTTATGGCCCGAAATGGACAGCAAATCTATACCCTGTTTTTTTACATTTATAGGCACATGCCCTACGGCTTGCACTGCATCTGTATGGGAAATTACGCCCCGATCCTTGCAAACTTCTGCCAGCGCATCTATATCTTGGATCGTGCCTATCTCATTATTGGCGTATATTATCGAAACTAACGCCGTATCTTCTCTTATTGCATTTTTTAAAGACTCCGGGCTAACCAAGCCATCGCTATCTACATCTAGGTAAGTGACTTCAAAGCCTTCCTTAAAAAGAGCTTCTACCGTATGCAAGACTGCGTGATGTTCGATCTTTGACGTAATAATATGATTTTTCCCTGTTTTCGCTAAAGTATATGCTACCCCTTTTATCGCCCAATTATCAGACTCACTCCCGCCAGAGGTAAAATAAATCTCATTTTTATCTGCCCCTATGCACTTTGCGATATCTTCCCTAGCCTTATCTATAGCTTTATAGGCATCTCTGCCCAAAGAATATATGCTAGAAGGATTCCCAAAATTGTCTTTATAAAAAGGCAGCATACTTTCTAGCACTTTGGGCGTGACGTTAGTTGTAGCTGCATTGTCAAAATATATTATTTTTTTCATCTTTACCCCTCCAAAGGTTCTTGATACTTCACTAAACTCAATGGCCCAATTTACATGTACTTTTTGGCTTCTGATTTGGCTAAAATATCACACTTTTCATTTTCGCTATGTCCAGCGTGTCCTTTTATCCAATTAAAGGTAACGTTTTGCTTTTCTAGAAGATTAAGCAAGACTTCCCATAGATCTGCATTTGATGCTGGTTTATTCTTCGCTCTTTCCCAATTATTGCTCTGCCACTTTTTTGCCCAGCCTTCATTAATTGCATTGCAAACATACTGCGAATCTGTGTACAGCATTACATTGCATTTTTCCTTCAGCGCTTGTAGAGCACTTATAACCGCCAAGATCTCCATCCTATTGTTGGTGGTGTCGGCCTGCCCGCCACTTAGATGCTTCTCTATACCATTATACCTCAAAATGGCTCCCCATCCACCGGGGCCAGGGTTCCCAAGGCACGCTCCATCGGTAAATATTTCTACATCTTTCAAAAAATATGCGTCTCCCTAAATTTTTTAAAAATTAATTTTATTATACTAAATTTTTTACCTCAGAACAATATCCAAAAAAGCCTAAATGAAAATACTTGCCGCCTTTTAGGCGGAAAAAAGCACCTTTAAAAAGGTGCTTTTCCCAGAAAAATATTAAATTAAAAAGAAAAGGAATTAAAAAATTTATTAGACGTACGTGGCGCGCCAGAAGGGATTCGAACCCCTGACCTTTTGGTTCGTAGCCAAACACTCTATCCAGCTGAGCTACTAGCGCATATTTTATTTACTTTATATTATTATTTTACCACTAAAAATCTCTAAAGTCAAGTGCCCCAACGCATTTTCATGCATCGTTACAAATCTCATAAAAATTAAAATTTAAATAGTGCATTTTGCCTCGAGCAATGAAAATTAAGTGAAGAAAAAGTTCAACGTCTGGCTCGAATATGCAGATTTTTTGCACATATTCAAGCCGAGCCAATGTATGAAGCTTGTACCGTTATATCATCATTTTTTAAATTTATGTCTATTGAAGATACAGCATTATCGCTTTCTTTTATCAAAACGTCTGCTATTTTGTCTTCAATCTCTTTCCGTATAGTGCTTCTGAGATCCCTGGCACCGTGCTTGCCGTCCTTAGATTTTTTAGCGAGCCACGATGGTACGAGGGCATTATAATTTAAATCTATACCTTTTTCTCTCAAAATTGCGCTATATTCGTTTAACATTAATACCGCAATTTTTTTTAAATCTTCTTCTGTCAAAGAATTAAACACTACAATCTCGTCTACACGACTGATAAATTCCGGGCGGAGAAAATCAGATAGAGCCTTCTCGGCTTTTTCTCTTGTTAAATCATTAACACTCTTTGCAAAGCCTACAGCGCCACTTTTTAGCGAGCTCCCTGCATTAGATGTCATTATGATTATTGTATTTTCAAAATTTACACTTCTACCTTGTGAATCTGTGATTTTCCCTTCATCTAAGATTTGCAGCAAAATATTCATAACGTCTGGATGGGCTTTTTCTATTTCATCCAACAAAAGGATCGAGTGCGGTCTTCTGCGGACTTTTTCCGTTATCTGCCCAGATTCATCATACCCCACATAGCCCGGAGGGGCCCCGATGATCCTAGAAACAGAGTGCTTTTCCATAAACTCTGACATATCTAATCGTATTAGAGACTCGCGATTATCAAATAGCTCTTCAGCCAAAACCTTTACAAGTTCAGTTTTTCCTACTCCCGTTGGCCCTACAAAGATAAACGAAGCAGGGTGCCTTCTTGGGTTTATTTGAAGTCGACTACGTTTAGTAGCTGAAGCGACAAGCTTTACAGCTTCATTTTGTCCTACTATTTTCTTTTTGAGCTTTGCTTCTATCTTCACAAGCTTTTTCAATTCTGTTTCTTTCACTTTTGCAGCCGGTATCCCCGTCCATAATTCAATAACGTTAGCTACATCATCTTCACTAACCATAGAGCTAAATGCTGCTGGTTTAAGTTCGTCTTTTTCTAAATTAAGCCTATCTATATCTGACCTAATCTCAGCAAGCTTTTTGTAATCTATATTTTCGTTTATAGGGTCCTCCAGCCGCGCCTCTATTTCCTTTAAAAGATTAATCTGCTCGATAATCCTATCGTAAATCTCCATATTCTTATTGCGCAAAGCAGCGTATGTGCAAGCTTCATCCAGCAAATCTATGGCTTTATCCGGCAAAAATCTATCTGTGATGTATCTTTCCGATAAAGTCACCACTTTTGTGATAAGCTCCTTAGGCACTTTCACTCTGTGGTATTTTTCATAATAAGATCGAATCCCCAACAATAAATTAACTGTTTTGGTGATAGAAGGCTCTTCTATGATAACCGGCTGAAATCTCCTCTCTAGAGCTGCGTCCTTTTCGATATACTTTCTATACTCAGAAAAAGTGGTGGCGCCGATCACTTGCACTTCTCCACGAGAAAGAGCCGGCTTCAAGATGTTTGCAGCATTCATAGAGCCTCTCTCTGAGTCTCCTGCTCCTACTAGGTTGTGCACTTCGTCGATAAATAAAATTATATTTTTTTGACTTTTTACTTCTTCTATTAAGTTTTTTATCCTGCCTTCAAACTGCCCCCTAAACTGTGTCCCCGCAACTAGCGCCGTTAAATCGAGAAGGTAAATTTCTTTATCCTTAAGTCTAAACGGTACCTGCCCCTTTGCTATCTTGATAGCTAAACCTTCTGCTATTGCAGTTTTGCCGACTCCCGGCTCACCTATCAAGCACGGGTTGTTCTTTGTTCTGCGGGATAAAATCTGTATAACACGAGCGATCTCTTTCTCTCTGCCTATTATATTATCGAGTTCTTTTCTTCTGGCTTTTTCTGTGAAATTGTAGCAATACGTCTCTAAAGTTTTTTTCCTCTTCTTTTTTCCTCCAGACGTATTTTTCCCTTTAGCTATATCATTATCTACATCCACAGATTCAAAAGGAGAAAAGATATTCTTTATAAAAGGGAACGGAATCGCTCCTCCTGCGGGATTATCGTATTCTTCCGGATCAAAACCATCTCCGAATTCTTCTGCAAAAATATCAAACTGCTCTGCCATATTTTCAAATTCTTCCTGGGAGATCCCAAACTGATGCATTATATCGTTGATGGGCTTTATCCCAAGCTCACTGGCACAGATCAGGCAATATCCTTTAGAAGGCTTGGCCTGCTTTTTATTTGCTGCCATGAAGATAGCCGCGGGTCTCCTTTTACACCTTGAACACAACATAAATCTTCTCTCTCCTCTTCCCTAAGTAATAAAATAATTTATTTCAAGCAAATTTATACATATATTTACAAATACATTGATATACAAAAGATATCGCTATTTTGATAGAGATACACTCTTAAAAGTATACATACAGATAAAAAATATATCAATACTTTTTTTGGATTTACTTTTTGCTTTTTTCGTCATTTACTATTGTAAAAAACAAAATGGAATATTTATATAATGCAAAGATCATAAAAAATGCTGTGATCGATAGCAAAATAATATTGATCTCTGGGGAACTTACCTTGCAAATAGCCTTTAAACAGATAATGGTGACGGCACTAATATAAAAAATAACGGTGGCGATCTTTCCGTACCATTTTGCTGCAATGGGTGCAATGCGTTTATTTATCAAAAATCCTCCACCTATCAGCATGGTGATTTCTTTCAAGAAAAAAATAACAACCAGAGGGATTATCTCGCTAAATTTCATACCCAGGCATATTAAAACTGCTAATAAGGTTAGTTTATCTGCTATAGGATCGATTATTTTCCCTAATTCCGTTACTTGATTAAATTTTCTGGCTACCATTCCGTCTAATAAATCTGATATACCTGAAATTACTAAAACTAAGCCTGCTAAAAGGTAATGATCCCTTAAAAAAAGTATGATATAAGGAATGATAACTATTATGCGAAATAGTGAAATCAAATTAGGTATTTTTAAAATCTGACCTCTTTCCATCTACAAACCTCTCTCAATGTAAGTATTAAGAAAAAATATCGGCAGTGGCCCCCACCATACATTTGGCAATATAAGTATCGTTGAGGGCATCTTTTGAAAAAGCATCAGGCATAAAAATTGGTAAGATAAAAAGTAAAACATTTAAAATGATAATTGAGATAATACCGCCCCTTAAAAAGCCCATAGCTCCTCCTAGCAAAGAATCAAACTTACCTAATACCGGCACTTTAGTGATTTTACAATATTTTAAGATAAATTTGAGCAAAAAGAAAAATAGAATTATAAATACAAAAAACAATATGCTACTCAAAAAATGCACTATTGCCGGCTTAAATAGATCTGATATTTCATTAGCCGTAGTAGCAGATTTATCTTTTAAGACAAGCTCTATTTCACTGATGCTGTGGCCGTTTTTTAAAAATAAATCCGAAAAAACCTTAGGCATACTATCTAGAGCTTTGTGTGCTTGAGCCGACGGCAAACCGGAAAAATTACTGTAAATAGCACTGTTTATATTATTAACAATCGAAGGTTTAATAAAAACATCGTATATAATATTAGAAGATAGATTTGTAACAAACACTGAGATAGTTATAGCTGCCACAAATCCTATAAAATTTATAACCGATACAAAAAAACCTTTCTTATAGCCTTTTATCGCACTTAAAATTATTAATAAAATAACAGATATATCTAAAATGAAATTCAAGAAATCAGCCCCTACAGTGTGCTTATTTTATAAAATGCACAACAAAAAACGATAAATGAATAAGAAAAATAAATAGAATATATTCACAAATCTTTTTGTTGATGAATTAAATGTAATTGCTAAGAATATTAAAAGTAATAGTAACATATTTAGACAATATTTTCAATATGGTTATCACACAAAATTAAAAAGATATTTTTTGAATATTTGAAGAACCCAAAGAATAGAGTTTTTTAGAGGCAAAGAATTTAATGACTTTTGTATTTTGGTCACACTTCAAAGTCTTGATAAGCTTGCCTTTTTTATTATACACATATATATCGTCATAAGATAATGCAGCTATCCTCCTATTTTTATAAGAAATCGATTTAATCTTTATATCCGTCTTAAAATTGCCCAAAATACTGCCTTTTCGGTCAAATACTATAATTTTGCAAGAATTGCCATCATCTGAATTAGATAAAGATAAAACGTTATAATCGTCTTTATTTATCTCAAAGGCTGTTAAAGCTTTATTTTCAAAATTATAATCTTTTGCTTGTCCGTCTTTTACATTTACCACACTAAAGATATTATCGCCCAAAACAGCCACGTAGTCACTGCTTAAATAGCATATCTTGAATATCATAGAGTCTTTAAACTGTATTTTAAATTTGGGATTTTCATCATCGCAATCAAAAATAAAAAGATTAGAGTACATACAGCCATTTTGAGAAGACAGGCCAACGGCACAGAACTTTCTGCCGTTTGGACTAATATCTAAGTCAGAAATGTATGTATCCGAAAAGAAATATTCGTAAATTTTATCTGCACTTAACCTTTTAAATATCGACATTTGCGAAAAATATCCATTTGCTTTAGTTACTATCCCATAAGTCCCGTTTTCCGCTATAGCGGCGCTTAAGATCCCTTCTTCTGCTGTAGATTTATACAGTGTTTTAGATTTGCAGGCTATTTCAAATTTTGTGCCGTAAAGGTCATACAATAGCGCTTTATTTTTGTTAGTCTTTAGTATAGGGTTTAGAAGATTGTGCTGCCTATTGAAAATTTCCTTAGAACGTTTACTGTAACACGTGACGTTTGTGTCACTTACAAAAACTATATCTTTATCTAAAAGCTGAAAATTTTGCGAAGAAACTTTTTCTCCATAAATCGCTCTAGGAAAACCCTCTCCATCCCCAAGAGAAACCAATTTGTCTTTAAAAAAAGTCACAACCTGGTCCGGCGTTAAGTAATGCCTATTCAAAAACACATTTATGGCTATGAAGATAAACATGAATATGGAAAAAATCCGTAGCCAGTTTCCTTTGAACTTTCTTCTTATCCAGTTTATGTAATTCGAAAATTTTTGCAAAAAAGCCGCTGCAAAAGCTTTTATATTTTTATTTTTAAAAAAATTTAGCTTTATTTTTTGTGCTTTTTCGTTTTTAGCATACTTCATGGTGATTAACTCCTTTGTAGTACATTTTTATATTTATGCAAGCATCGCCTTTGCACTGCATAAGTTGGAAGTTCATGCTAAAATAAGGTCCGGATAAAAAACTTTATTGAGGTAAAGGCCGCAAGCCACTGCAGTAGGTCCTGCATTTATGCGATTTTTAGACTTTATTATATCAGTAATTTCGCAAATCTT
>JAFVAZ010000001.1 GCA_017480265.1 Clostridia bacterium | reverse complement strand
TGGTCGAGATAAAGCAATTCAGATTCGTAATGCTGCCAGGAACTCTATCGGCACTTTTATGCCTGCAAAAGCCGTGGAACTTAAGCACACCATTAAGCTTATCAAAGAACTTGATGCTGAAATTAAAGAAATTGAATATCACATCAAAGACGTAATGGACAAGCTCCATCCCCCTCTCCTGACTATCCCGGGTATCAGCTTTCGCATGGGCGCAATGATTATTGCTGAGGTCGGTGATTTTAACAACTTTGCTGCCCCTGACAAAATTTTAGCTTTTGCCAGGCTTTCTCCGTCTACATATCAATCCGGTCAGCTTAACAATTGCTATGCTCACATAGAAAAGCGTGGTTCTAGATACTTACGATATGCTATTTACAACGCGACTAAGTATGTTTGCTTTTGGAACCATACCTTTGCTAAATATCTTGCTAAGAAACGCAGTGAGGGTAAACACTTTAATGTTGCCATTTCTCACACTGCTAAAAAGTTAGTTCGCCTTATTTTCGCTTTGCAGAAATCTGGTCAAACTTATTTAGACAAGCCGTAATTTTATCTAAGTGTTTTAAAATAGGCGTTTGTGACGTCTGTTTTGTTATGCTTTTTTTCCGTCTTTAATTTCTTAAAATTTTTCCTTTTGCTCTTGACTTTTAATAGTTAGTCTTTCTATAACAGCCCTTTAAAATGTTCCTTTTTCGCCTTATCATAGCGAAGATTTTAAAAAAGTCTTATCAAAAAATAATTTTCACCAAATGCGCTTCTATGGATTTAAGACATAGTTGTGCAAGTATTTTATATGATAAAAACTGGCAACTAAAAGACATCCAAACATGGCTCGGCACGCTAATATAGAGACTACAGGTAATATTTACACTCATATTTCTAGATCAAGAAAAGAGATTCTTGCTAAAAATCTTGAGAATACTTTTACATTCGCTCTTTGAAAAACATCGAAACATACTGACCAAATGTTAGAAAAAAACTGAATTTAGATTAAAAACTTAAAACTGCCTAAACGCCATAAGCCCAGTAACAATACAACTTACAAGAGTTTAGTTGATAGTTAAATAAATACTTATTAATGTGAATAAATAAAATTTCACCTGCCAATAATTTCCTCAGAAAAAATAAAAGCAGGTGATATTTTATGAATATTTTTGAAAAAGCTCTGGCATCTTCTGTCTTTCTTGCGTTATTGTTTAATTTTGCTTCATTCCAAACCAAGTGCGAAACTATAAGCGAAAAAGTTCTAAGGATACACATCTTGGCTAATTCTAACTCTAAAGAAGATCAAGAGTTGAAGTTAAAGGTCAGAGATAAAATCTTAGAGCATTCCAAATACAAATTCTCCTCCGCTCAAAATAAAGATGAAGCTGTTCTTTTAAGTCAAGATTCGCTGCAAGAAATAAAGCAAATCGCAGAAAATGAAATACAAACTTTGGGCTATTCTTATCCTGTAGAGATTGAATTTGTGAAAATGTACTTCACCACCCGGCGATATGAGGATATAACTTTACCAGCAGGAAACTACGATGCAGTGAGAATAATAATAGGTCAAGGCAAAGGGAAAAATTGGTGGTGTGTTATGTTTCCGGCGATATGCCTAGGTAGCTCTGATGACCCTAATAAACTAGATGCCGTTTTTAATGAAGATGAGAAAAATATTATCAATAGCGAAAAAAAATATGAATTTAAATTTAAATGCGTGGAGATCTATGAAAAATACAAATCTTGGGTATCGGAGTTATTTTAAATTGATCTTATTTACAAAACCTATGCTTACCTATCACTGTTAGGACCTTCCTGGATAGCATAAATTTGTTGGTCGTTTTTGCAGGGTTATAGTAATATATAGCGCCACAACTAGGATCTGTCCCATTTATAGCATCCACTGCAGCTCTTTTAGCAGAATCTGTTACGGTTGCGTTTATTTGGCCGTCTGTTAAACACGAGAAAGCTCCTGGCTGATAAATCACACCCGATATTGTATCTGGGAAAGATGGATGCTCTACTCTATTTAAAATGACTGCGCCTACAGCTACCTGCCCGCTGTATGGTTCGCCTCTAGCTTCTGCAGAAATGACCCTTGCTAAAAGGTTAATTTCTGAGCTACTATATTTGCTGCTGCTTTTGCTTTCCTTCAGCCCCAAAGCTTTCAATGTCTTGCTACCTACGATGCCATCCTGCACTAGGCCATTGTTTTTTTGGAAGTTAATAACTGCAGCTTTGGTTTTGGGCCCAAAGATCCCATCAATTGACGCTTGATAATACCCTTTATTTTTCAGTGCCGTTTGGATATTTTTGACTTCTTCGCTTTTGTCGCCTAATTTTGATAAAACGTCTACGGTATCGCAATTTTTTATCCCGTTCAATAAAAAAATTATCGCAAAACTGAAAAGAAATATCACTATGTTTATAAATATGGGTTTATTTTTTATCCGTTGCAAAAAATCCCTCTTTTCTCATTTTTTATATTTCTACACTTGTTTTTCTTAAAGCTATTTTTTCCCAAGATTTTAAATTTTATCCGTGTGCCTACTTAAAATTTCTAATCACTTTATTTTCTACAATCTTGCTATGGAAGATGCACAATTTCCTCGAAAATTTTGGCTTAATTTTCTATGCGTCAATTGGTTGCAATTTATAAAAATTTGTGGTACAATGTAGAAGTAATAAATTATGGAGGTTAAATTACATGAAAGAAAAAAACAAAAAAATATTCAAAAAATTTATTGCAACTACTTGTATCACTACTGTTTGTTCAAACGCTTTACCTATTTATCAATCAAGTGCTAGTGATTATACTAGACATTATTATATTCCTTGTACTTATGGGGAAGAAGATTCTACTGCGGCAACTATTGTCGCTTCGGGTTTAGCTCTTGCTCTGCCTGCCTTAGGGGCTGGGTTATTCTGGTGGAGTAATAAAAAACATTCGCAAGAGGAAATCTCTGATTTATATTCTGAAAATTTAAAAGCTTTGGATTTATTTTCTGAAAAAGCGCAAAGATTGAATGACCCGGATAAAGTAAAAATGATAATTGAAAGGGGAATCGCTCTAAGAAAAGAAAACATAGATGCTAAGTCTAATTTTAGTAAATTAAGAAAAATACGCAGCAAAATTGACGAAACCCTGAATGAGATAGATATATCCATCAATGTGCAGGAAGCAGAAGCTAGAAGAAGAGCAGAAGAGCTAAAAATTCAAGCCGAAAAAGAAGAAAGAGAAAGGTTAAACGAAATCAACAACGCAAAAGCTTTTCTCTCTGAAAAATTGGAAGCCATATTTAGAAAAGCAAACAAAGAGATAGAATCTGACATTGAGAAAGAGCGTCTCGAAGGTTTCTTTGAAGAAATAAGTGAAAAAATACAAAATATGGACAATATCAACAGAACCATGGGGCTTGAAAATCTTATAGCATCTTTCCAAGAGGATATCGATGGCGTTTTAGCTTTTGAAGAAAAAGTAAGAAAAGAAAACTTAGAAAAACTCATAGCAACTGCCAAAGAAGAATTAAATGCAAATATTGACGCTACAGATGCATCAATAGATGAGATCCAAGATGGGGCGATCCTCGAGCAGTTCAAAAGCGATATAGCTAATTTAAGGGAGTCTTTGGACGGTATTTGCGATTTAGATTCATTGAAATTGGTGCAAAATAATTTTGGGAAAATCAAATCTAATTTGCAACTCGCAATTGACGAGCAAAATAAGAAACTAGAAGAATTGAGGAAAATCGAAGAGCTAGAAAATGTGATAGAATCTCAGAGAGATGAAAATAAACAAAATGAACTTTTGTACGAAGGAAAGCTCACTCTAGACGACGTAATAGGAGGAAATAAAAAGGCCAAAGATAAGGCGAAGGCTTTACTCAAAGCTTTTGAAAGATACAGCAAAAGCGGCAAAATTGTTCCTTCTAAGGGTATTCTATTTTACGGCGTACCAGGTACCGGCAAGACAAGTTTAGTCAAAGCCATAGCAGCAGAAAATAATATGGAAATCTTCATTATTAATCCGTCTTTGGTGATGGGTGAAGATGGTCCCCGCAAAGCACTTGAAATGTTCGATACAGCTAAAAAAGCTTCGAGAGTCAGCGGTAAGTTTACGATTCTTTTAGTAGATGAGATCGATGCTATAGCGCAAACACGATCTTCCAGCACTTCAAATAGCGTTTTGGTAATGCTTTTGAATGAGATTGATAAATTATCTCCGGCTGATAATGTGATAATATTTGCAACTACTAACCGCCGTGAAGCCCTAGATAATGCTATTATCAGATCTGGTAGGCTTGACCAAAGCGTAGAAGTTGGTTTACCAAACGCAGAAGATAAAGAAAAAATTCTTAACATTTATCTAAGAAACATAAAGGTAGAGAAAGATATTGATCTACGAGTTTATTCAGATAAAATGAAAGGCTTCTGCGGAGCTGATATCAAAAGAACAGTTGACATGGCTATAATTAATTCTATGGATCGCCTCGAGAAGGAAAGATTATCCGAAATAGAAATATCTGACTCGGATATACGAGCTGCCATAGCAACTGTAATGGATGAAAAAAGAAATTAAGTTTGAGTATTTAACACAATAAAAAGCACAGCCCTTTACTATCAATGCGGTAGTAAGGGGCTATGTTTTATTATTTATAACTTTTCACTTAAAACAAAAGTACGGTATCATGTAAGAGAATATAGACATTAAAATCCCGGATACAAAAATTCCTAACGCAATTATAAATATGGATTTCTTGATATCTAACCTCAAGAGAGCCGCAATCAGAGCTCCTGTCCAGCCTCCCGTCCCTGGTAAAGGTATCGCTACAAATGCAAAGAGACCCCATTCTTTATATTTTACGATGCTTTTACTTTTTACGCTTGCTTTTTTCTCAAAAAAATCTGCAATTTTATGGAATTTCGTTTTCTTTAAAAAGGCAAATATTTTATCTATAAATAAGATTATAACAGGTATCGGCAAAGCATTGCCCAAAAGGCAAATAGGAAATGCAATACACCACTCTAGATTTAAAAGGCTTGCAGCGATTAGCCCTCCTCTTAATTCTAAAATTGGCACAAGCGAGATAAAAAAAACTACAAGCTCTTTAGGGATACTGGATAGCGCAACCACTATAGACTGAATAATTGAACTTACCAAACGCGAGACTCCCTTCTATATTTTTAAAATGTTATTGTAATATATGTAAGTTTATCAACTTTTCAAAATAACCCCACCGCCTAAGACTGTATCATCGTGGTAAAAAACAACCGACTGGCCAGGCGTGATAGATTTTTGTTTTTCATAGAATTTAATTTTCACCTTATCTTTTGATAAAGGTATCAACTTGGCTTTTGCAGCTTTAGAGTTAAACCGGATTTTTGCCATTACTTCCATTTCTTTTTCCGGATAATCAAATAATGTAAAATTCAGATTATCTGCAATCAGCTCATCTTTAAATTGGCTTGCCTCGTCACCTAAGATAACAGCATTTTTTTCTGCGTTTATTTCTATTACAAACGTTGGCTGACCAAAGCTAATGCCTAAACCTTTTCTTTGGCCTATTGTATATTTTATAATGCCCTCGTGAGTCCCTAGGTAGTTCCCATTTTTATCTTGATATTCACCTTTCGGGACTTTTTTATTTATGTAATTTTCAATAAATTCAACGTGCCCTTTATTTTTGATAAAACAAATATCTTGGCTGTCTGGCTTATCAAAAACGTATAAATTATTTTCCCTTGCAATTTCTCTAATCTCATCTTTTTCAAAATCTGCAACGGGGAATAAAATCTTCTTTAGTTTTGTTTGATCCAGATTATACAATACGTAACTTTGGTCTTTCTTGCACTTAGATTTTTTCAAAACATACTTATTAATCTCCTTATTGTAAACTACCCTAGCGTAGTGACCCGTTGCAATATAGTCAAACCCCGTGTCTTCTGCTATTTTAAACATTTCCCCAAATTTTATCCACTTATTGCACTCTACACAAGGGTTAGGCGTTATTCCATTTAAATATCCATTAACGAATGGGTCTATTACTTTATTTGAAAAATCTTCAGTTAAATCTACTACGACGTGCTCTATACCTAATTTTTTAGCTATGTTTTGGGCATCTTGGATTTCCTTCAAAGAGCTTTCGGTTTTCTGGAGTTTCATGGTTACGCCGGTAACTGAATAATTTTTCTTCTTTAAAAGCAACGCCGAAACCGATGAATCCACTCCACCGCTCATCAAAAGCAGTACTTTTTTCTGCATATTTTTCCCCTGATATTCTCTGTTATTTTAAAATACTCCACTTTACGCCGGATTTCGTATCTTCCAAGATTACATTCCTACTTTTGAGCTCATCTCGGATCTGATCTGCTAGTGCCCAATTTTTTTCCTTGCGGGCTTTTTCTCTTTGTTTGATCAAATTTTCTACTTCACGATCCAAAGTAACGTCTCTTCGATTATAAAGTAGCCCTAAAATCTCGCATAATTCATCAAAAATACCACGCGCAAATCTTATCAACTTTAAGTTCTTATTTTTCTTATTTGCCATAGCTGTATTTATATCTTTAGTTAAGTCAAAAAGGCTAGCTAGCGCCGCCGCAGTATTTAAGTCGTCATCCATAGCATCCATGAAATTTTCTTTATGCTTAAGAAAACTATTCATCAGTTCCTCATTATTTTCACCATTATCATTAGAGCAATGCTCCAGTGCAAACTCTAAATTATCCCTGCAAGAGTACAAGCGCTCCAAAGAAGCTACACACTGATTCATAACCTCATCGCTATAGTTTATCGGGTTGCGGTAATGTGATGCAATCATTAAAAGCCTAATGGGTTCGTAGCCATATATATCGGCAACCTCTCTGACTGTAAAAAAATTATTTAACGATTTAGACATCTTTTTATTATCTATGTTGATATATCCGTTGTGCATCCAATAGTTGGCAAAAGTTTTGCCGGATAAAGCTTCACTCTGTGCGATCTCATTTTCATGATGAGGGAAGATCAAATCTTGCCCGCCGTAATGTATATCGATAGTTTCTCCTAAATATCTTCTAACCATTGCAGAACATTCTATATGCCACCCAGGTCTGCCGTTGCCCCAAGGGGACGCCCAATAAGGTTCACCTTCTTTGGCTGCCTTCCAAAGTACAAAGTCCATCGGGTTTTCTTTTATTTCTTCCACCTCTATCCTTGCGCCGGCTTCCAAGGCATCCAATGGCTGTTTGGAAAGCTTACCGTAATTTTTGAATTTTTCCGTCCTAAAGTAAACATCACCATTTTCCCCCTTATATGCATAAGCCTTCTCCTCTAAAGCTTGTATCATGTGTATTATCTCATCGATATTTTCAGTAGCTCTAGGATGTATCGTCGCATTTTTGATATTTAACCCCTTGCTGTCTTTGTAATATTCATTAATGTATTTTTCAGAAACCGCTAGGTAATCAGTTTTTTCTTCCTTAGCTTTTTTTATTATTTTGTCGTCTATATCAGTAAAATTTTGCACATATAGAACGTCGTAGCCTATGTATCCCAAATAACGCCTCAAAACATCACACACGCATAGCGGACGGGCATTGCCGATGTGTATATAATTATATACGGTAGGCCCACAAGCGTAAATCTTTACTTTCCCTTTCTCTATAGGCACAAATTCTTCTTTCATTCTGGATAGGGTATTATATATTTTCAAAATTATCTCCGGCTCCTTCCACTATGCGGTTACATTTAATTTTACATTAATTAATGAATATTCGCAACCAAAGAACAAAATCTCAAAAAAATAAGGAACGCCTTTAAAATAAAGAAGGCTATTCCTTATAAAAATACCGATAAATAACGATGGTACTAACTATAAATTTAAATATCGCGATTTTTGAAGAAAGCTAAACCTATTGCTAGGCTTACACATAAAAACGCAACAGGGATCAATATCACTCTGAGCAAATCTTCACTTGGTAAACCAGCCCTTACTCCATCCATAAGAGAATAAATATTGCTGGATAAAGTGTAGTCATATAGCCTAAAGTCAGTCTCTACGACGTTCTTTAGGAATCTATCAAAGACTGAAACCAAGCCAGCTATCAAAGGCAAAACAAACACGCCAAATATAGAAATGCCCGATTTCCTAATTAAAGATGCTATCATTAAGCTCAAAGAAATATACGCTACAATATATAAAACTAAAAGAGAAAAGCAAGATACAAAATGCTTTGGCATTTCATAAATTTTAGTATCTTTATTGCCAACAACCAGCAAATATGGTAACAAAGAAGATATAGCTATAAATAGCACATAAATCAAAGCTCCAACTATGCTAGAAATAAACTTAGATAGATATATGCTCTCTCTATAATATCCTTTGGTAGCTATATTTTTTATTGTCCCGTTAGAGAATTCAACACACATAAAAAGTACAGCAAATAGCGAGATATAAGTAATTACCCCTTCCAGATTCGAGAAAATAGCGCTAAATACATCTACAGTTAAGTAACTGACAAAGTTTCCGGCGTTATTAACGCTATCTAGTACCATTTTGGCATAGAAATATGAATTTAAAGCAGATAAAACGGATAAGATTAATCCGATAATGTAAAATGATTTAGTTCGAAACATTTTATAAAAGTCTACTTTCAATAAACTCAGCATCAACTTTTACCTCCTCTTATTACGTTTAAAAAGTATTCCTCCAGATCCGCATGTGCATGCGAAATTGAATTTACTACAATATCATTCTTTGCTAGTGTAGAATTGATAATTCCTGAATCGACCGTATCATCGTAGATTTCTATAGTAGATTCATTTATTATGTTGAAGTCTTTTATATTTAATTGTTCTTTTAGTACCTCTGCAGCTTTCTCTACATCGCTCAAAACAAGTTGTAATCTAGATTTACACCGCTTATTTAATTCTTCAATTTGGAATTCTTCAAGCAAAACACCATCATGAATGATTCCGACCCTAGTTGCCAATCTAGCAAGTTCGCTCAAGATATGGCTAGAGATCAAGATTGTTAGATTTTGCTCTCGATTTAATTTTAAAAGTAGCTCCCTGATTTCTACAATACCTTGTGGATCTAAACCATTTGTAGGTTCGTCCAGTACTAAAAATTCCGGATTCCCCATCAATGTCATGGCGATGCCAAGCCTTTGCTTCATGCCCAGTGAAAAATTCTTTACCTTCTTTTTGCCTACTTCTCCCAAACCTACCAACTTCAACATTTCGTCTATAATTGCCTTGTTTTTGTTGTTTAGTAGCTTCCATTGAATCAGCATATTTTGCCGAGCCGTTAAATTTGGCATAAACGCCGGAGCTTCTATGACCGTTCCAATTTTTCTACGTCCTCTATTTACGGAAGAATCCCCAAATAAAGTAAAACTCCCAGATGAAGGTTTACTTAAGCCGACTATCATTTTGATAGTTGTAGTTTTTCCGGCTCCATTCTTCCCTATAAAGCCATAGATATCCCCTTTATTTATGCACATATTTAAATTAGATACCGCATTCTTACTTCTGTAAGTCTTCGTAAGATTATTCGTTCTTAAAATTTCCATTAAAAAACCTCCTTAAATTAAAATTTGAATTAATTATATCATTAAAATATATCGATGTCAAGTATAAATTAAAAAAAAAATAAAAAATTTTTTTATTATGCATTTTTTATCAGCAGGACGAGACCTATTTTGTCGCTATACGTTGCTATATGATGAAAATGCTGATGATTTGATTAAAATCAAGTGAAAATAAAAGCCACACTTTTTTTAACAGTGTAGCTTTTAAAAACCGAAATTAAACAGAGATGCGTAATCGATCTATTGGTGAATATATACACATAACCTTCCCCATAATATCATTAAGAGGAATTAGCCGAACTCCGGAATCTCTGCTATCCATAGAATGGTTTCGGTTATCTCCCAAAACAAAAACGTAACCTTCCGGGATTCCATCATTCTTTAGTTTTGAAAGATCCCACGAAGCTTCCAAGTTGGTAGGAGTATTAGTAACAGTTTTATCTTCTTCGCCATTTACAAATACTTTGCCTTTTTCGAAATCTATCTCTACCTTATCTCCATGTGTTGCTATTACTCGTTTGACGATGTTTTTATTCAAAACCCCAGGTTTATCTATTGTTACTATATCGCCTTTTTGTGGCACATAAAGCAAATGATAAACAAACAATTTATCTCCATTGTGTAGAGTCGGGAGCATCGAATCCCCCAGTACTTCAAACTTCATAAAAATAAACGTAAATATAATTGCAGCTATAATTAAAGCAGAGACTAAGCAATCAGCAACATCAAAAAAAAACTTTGTAACCTTCATCAAGGAATTGTTTTCTTTCATAAAGAATCCTCCTCATATTATACGAAAAGCCAAACGTTATCTTGTTTTTTAGTTAACCATTTTTTCTTTTACCTTAGCAGCTTTACCGACTCTATTCCTAAGGTAATAAAGCTTACTTCTGTGCACTTTCCCTTGCCTTGTTACTTCAACTTTTTGAACATTCGGAGAATGGATTGGGAATATTTTTTCTACTCCAACACCATATGAAACCCTTCTGACTGTGAAAGTCTCAGAGATACCACTGCCACGCCGAGAAATAACCGTTCCTTCAAACATTTGGATCCGTTCTCTCTCACCTTCTCTGATCTTTACGCTGACTTTTACAGTATCCCCTACGTTGAACTTCGGGACTTCTTTTTTCAAAGAATCTTGCTCAATAAACTTTAATATTTCCATTACAAATTCCTCCTGGATTAACATTCTTGCAAATGCAGCGGAATGCTTGATTTAAAATATTATATACTTTAAACCCATCAACTCATTTAAATAAAATAAATTGACGACTTTTAAATACACTTTTATATTAACATAAATTTTACTTTTTTGCAATATTTTTCTCGCGTGGGCATTGCAAAAGGTGAATAGATAGAGTAAAATAGAAATTATGGAAAAAGAAATGAAATGCCCAAAATGCGGGAGAAAAGGAAAAGTAAAAAATGGATTCAACAGAGGGAAACAAAGATATAAATGTAAAAACTGTGGATGCAACTATACAGGAACAAAACATAGATAATCAAACGAAATAAAACAAGAAGCGATAAGATATTATTTAGAGGGGATGGGTTTTAGAAGAATTGAAAGATTGCTTCGTGTTAGCCATGTATCAGTGATAAATTGGGTAAAAAAGCAGCCAATGAAATGCGAAAAAAAGAGG
>JAFVAZ010000014.1 GCA_017480265.1 Clostridia bacterium | reverse complement strand
TTGATACTACTGCCATATTGAATCCTCCTTGGTTTAAACCCTCCGCCTAACCTGTGAATTTTTACAATTTGATATTTTGCAACCAAGCGTAAAGATTAAGCGTGTGTCATTTGTATTATGTATTATATCACATTTTTAAAATTATATCAAATAACAAGCATCAAATCTCGGAGCCTTTCTGCAATTTTTTATAGGCAAAACATTAATAGAAACATAAATATCGTTTTTCAGTATTTTATCCGTTCAGTATATAATTTATAATACGCTTCTCCTTTATTTATTTGCAGGAAGAAGCGTATTAGATTCTGCGTATATTTAGCTTTTTTCATTTTACTTGAATTACTTTAATCTTATCAGAAGAGATTCCTGCTTGCCCACAGACTATATCTTTTATTGCTATAGCCGTGTTTTCGTTAAGTTCCCCCGCTCCTATTACTATACTGCATTCATCATTTTGTAGGAAAGCCAAACATTCTGCGAACCCTTTTGCTTTAATTAAATTTTCTATATTAGATTCTTGTTCTATTCTCTTAGAAATTTCACCGGCCTTTTTTATAGCTTCTGCCTTAGTTTCTTCTGTAGATCTAGTATCATCTAATATCTCCTTAATCGTTTCTGTAGATTCATCTCTAGCTTTTTGCCTATCGGTTTTAGCTTTATCAAAATAACCCCTATCTTTCACATCTTTGTCTTGCTCTACATCTTCAGCTTCTATATTAGATTCACACACTTGGGCGTTATTTACAAACTGAGCTTGCCCAAGCTCTTTGGTTGACATTACTTCATCAGTGAAAGGTGTGTCTTTCTCAGAAGAAAATTGCCAATTTAAATATACTGCAGTAGCTAAAGATAAAACCAATGATGCCATTATTAAAGACCTTTTTTTAGAAGTTTTTAAAGATTTCAATTTCATTTTTTCCTCCTAAGTGTTTATATTATTTTGTAACGAAAACTCTTTTTGAAGTTATATTAAGGGCAGTCTTTACAGCCTCTACTACTTTATTTTTTACTTCTGGATTATCCCCTCCGCTGCAGATCACTACTACCCCTTTGACTACTGGTTGGATCTGCATTACAGATAAAGCTTTCTCTGTGCCGTCAGCATCTTTGACCGTTATAAATTTAGTCTCGATTTCATTACTTTCCTGCTTTTTACTTATTTCATCATAATTTTTATCTTCGCTGGCTTCTTTGTTCTTTTTTTGTTCAGTAGCATAAACGTTTTGTACGGAGCTTTCTAAAGTAACCAAAACATTTGCGGTTCCTACTCCGGAGATTTCCGAGATTATGTTCCTTAAGTTTTCTTCTAACTGCTTCTTATATTCATATGTATATGATATAGAAAAGTCGCCATCAGTTTTATTATTTTCTTTTGTTTTTCCTTTAGATAGGTTAGAATTCAAAATAAGTATTAACCCGATTGCTCCTAGAGCAATAACGAAAAAACGACTTTTGTCTTTATAAAATAAATTTCTTAATTTTTCAAGATCCATCATGTGTCACATCCTACAACTTCTATATTTACCCTTAATTTATCGGTTAGCTTTTCTTCCAGATGCCTCCTTTTATCTAGATCTTTACCTTGAATAAAAATCTTTATCTTTTTAATTGATATGCAGTTGTCCTCATTTATATCCATAAATACTTTAACTTTTTTTATATTTATTTTCTCTTCTTCTCCCATTACTTTTATCTTTCTCTCCAGTTCTTCTTTAAACTTTTTTTTAGTTTGATTTTTTATCTCATCCTGAAATTTCTCATTGTGTATCTCTGCATTTTCATTCAATTTAAAATTTAAATTAATTTTATTTGATATCCCTTTTAGCGGGAAAAGCAAGATAATCAAAACAAAAATATTTAAAACAATACGCAAAACCTTCTCCATTTTTTCATTGGGAGAGATCATTTCGAAAAGAGCCGCAATTATAAAGGCAAAGCTTACAACCATTGCCCAATTTTTTAAAATACTCATTTTTAAGTTTCCTCTTTTATATATATGTAAACTCTGTGTGCTATATACTTTTATGCTATATTTATCGGATTAATTAATATGATCAACGACGTAGAAACAATCAACACAACCATGCAGCATAATACCACTATCAAAAGCAAACTGAGTACCTCTGCAGTGTTTTTTATCACTTTACTCGCCGAATTAATCCCAAATGCTTCACTTATATTTAAAGTTATCCCGGTAACCATCTTCCACGTTAAGCAATCTAAAATAATAGGTATAAAAATCACGCCTATAGCTAATAAAAAAAATGCACCTATCCCGGATTTTAATAGCTTTATGCTTCCATTTACAATCAAAAGCGCATCCCCCAGGGCCTTGCCTACTACCGGTACGCTACCACTTAGGATAAACTTAATCGCCTTTGTTCCTACCCCATCAGCGGCTGAAGTTATTACCGATTGGATTGTTAAAATACCTACAAATAGCGTCGTGCTAACTCCTATTATCCACTTAACAGCCTTAGAAAAAAAAGTGCAAATACCGGAAAAGCTGCATTCTGCCGGCATCGAAGATGCTACAGAAAGCGCCAAAAAAATATTCAAAGTAGGGATTAATACTTTTGATGACATCTGCATTATAAACTCACTGAATATTACCATTATCGTGCTATAAGAAGACCCCAGCAAACTTTGCCCTGTAGCGTACATCACGCCTGCCATGATGGGTATATAGCTAACTATAAATTTGCTTAATATAGTCATCATGCTTGCCGTTTTGACGATAATAGAAACTATAGGCCTTATGATAACTACACAGATGGAAAGCAAACAGACAAAATTTAAGATTCTCTCAATTTTCTTTTTATCTGTAGATAACTTCACAGATAAAAAAATAGAGCATATTATCACCATAGATAACAAAGTTAAAATAGATTTTATTATGGTGGGCAGCTTGTTTTTAAATTTATTTATGATAAAATTATAAATTTTTTGCGGATTAATCTCGGATAAATCTTTCCAATCGACATCCTCTACACCAATGGAATCTAAATCTTTTTGCACTTCTTCCGGCAGGTTCTTTTTTAGTTTATTGGCGCCGCTTGACTTAAATTGTTCTTCGTATATATCTTCAAAATTCAAATCGCCCCCTTGCTTAGAGATTACAGCATCATTTTGGGTTTTTACCCGTTCGCCTTCAGCTAGCACTATTGTAGCTTTTGAGCCTGTACTAAAAAAGATCATAAGAGAAATAATCAGAGCATGCCACATCTTCTTCATTTTTTTACCTCACTAAATTTACTACTATATCTACCACTTCTGTAAATAATGGCAAAGCTACCGATAAAATAAGCACTTTCCCTGCCAACTCAATCTTGGCAGCTAAAGAAGTTTGTCCGGCATCTATGCAAGTATCTGAAGAAAATTGCGTCAAAAAAGCTATCACTAAAACTTTGCCCAAAATAGAGATATATTCCGGAGCGATCGCAACCTTTTGAGATAATTTTTTAATCTCCACTACAATTGGATTAAGCATCTGCATAATGCTGCATAGTAAAAATATCCCCGTCATGATGACCATAAGAATAGAATACTCCGGGCTATATTTCTTTAAAGATATTGCTAATACGGCTACTATAGCGGAAAGACCTACAACTGCATACATATTCATAAGGCTATAACCCAAATACCGATTTAACAGTTTTGAAGAGCATATCGATTTGCTGTATTATCATCATCAATACCACTATCAACCCGGCAAGCGTAGTCATCATGGCCTGCTCTTCTCTCCCGGATCGTATCAGCACTTGATTTAGCACGGCCACTATTATACCAATAGCTGCAATCTTAAAGATCAAATCTACATCCATATTTCTTTCGCTCCTTAAATGTCTACCATATTCTAAAATATCTCTAACTACTCTAGCCCTATAAAATCAACAGTAAAAAGCTTAATCCCAAAAATAAAATCAAAATAAAATAAAGTCGACTTTTTGTATTTTTTTCTTCATTAGCTTCTGCAAATTGGCGATTCGCCAAATCCAAAGCCTGCTCACAATTTGATATCTGCCCTGGCAAGTCAGTCTTCCCTAAATTATACCCAAAGTTGTATATCACTCGGCAATCTTCACTATTTAAAAAATACCTATCTTTGATGCAATTGACTGCCAATCTCCAAGCTTTTTCCACTGAGTATCCTTCCTCCAAGTTGTGTTTAAAAACTTGCACCAGCCCGCTCATTTCATCTTGGCAAATATGATTCTTTATTAGTTCATACAGGATATTTCGCGTGTATTTAGTCTCATTCTCTATGTATTTTATGAATTTTAAGTAGCTTCTTAAAAAATTGCATCGTAAAGTAAAACTATACGCTATTTTATACCCTATGACTATCACTGCTATCAGGAAAAATCCTACCCCAAAAAGCTTTTGCAAAAGTTTACTCCTTGTCTTTATTTTTCAAGATTTTATCTACGTCATAGATCTCTGCGCTACGATTTAAGGTTAATGGACTTTCGCTATGTTTTTTCAATAAAACCACTTTATCGAATGCCCTATTTTTCAAAAGTGCGAGGATCGGCTTTTTATTCAAGAGCTCTTCAATAGAACCCGAATGTATGCTGCACGCAAATTTAACGCCCGAATTTAATCCTAAAAATATAGCTTCCAAGTCCTTTTTGGGGTCTATTTCGTCGCAAACTATAACTTCCGGAGATAGATTCCTTATACTCAAATTTATCCCATCCATTTTGCTATAAGAATTTAAAACATCGCAAAGCCCTATATCATTTTGCATAATCCCACAGTAGGTCCCCGAAAATTCTCCGCGTTCATCTATTATCACCACTTTTTTCATTTTGTAAGTTTTACCTATAGATAAACTGCGTGCTATATCCCTCAGCAGAGTCGTTTTACCGCTTTCCGGAGGGCCTGCTACTAAGATACCTGCGAAATTTTTTAGTTTTTTTAAGATCTCATCTGCTACCCCACAGATATTTTTGGATATCCTTATGATCAGTGAAGATACATCTTTTATATTTTCTATTTTATCTGTATTGTTATATATCGCAGTTGCGCAGATCCCAACCCTGTGCCCGCCTTTCAAAGTTACAAAACCTCTTCTTAGATCATTTTGGTAACTGTAAATGGAATATCTGCATATTTTATTAAAAGACCGAAACAGAGTATCCTTAGGCACCGTGAATATATTTGCACTAAAATTTTTCTCTAACCCTCCACCAGAAGAAACGAAATACATACCATCGTTCAAGCTCAAGACTATGGGGCTATTTACTCTTAATCGGATCTCGCGCACTTTTTCTTTTTCATCATTGGGCACTGAGTTTAAGATCTGCGATAACTGTTCATCTAGATTTTTTATAACTTCATCATATTCTTTGCACATAGGTTCTTGTCCTCCTCTTTTTAACTATATGGCAAATATGATATGCTTAGAACAATTATTTTCTTAAGCAGATCGCCCCGGTAACTTTTTATTGACTAAAATTAAAATTAAATGTAAAATCTAAATAGCAATACTTCAAAGGAGCTAAGGGACAATGACTAACGAATTTTCTCCAGATATAATCACACTTATAGATGAAGATGGGAAAGAACATGTTTTTGAAATCTTAGATACTATTGAAGATGAAAAAGGCGTTTTTTATGCCTTATTCCCCAAAACTTATACCGGCACAGGAGTCGATTCAAACTATTATATTTTTGAACTAATAGAAGATGAAGGCGAACAACTCCTGGCAGAAGTTCAAGATGATGAACTTTTAAATGAACTCGCGGAAATATTTGAATCTCATTTTGAAGATTTATATGAAATTAATGAGAACAATAATTAAATAATAATTTAAAATAAATACTATTTACTTTTTATTTATTTCATGTTATAATTAATGTAATTCCTGCTTAATGCGCGGACTGTGTTATATAACCCTACAACTTTTTTATTGGGAGCCTTGCTCTGTGCTTGGGATGGCAGACCTCTTAGCTTACAGCTAAATGAAGGGAGCCCGATATTCATAGGCTAGCACCCACCTGTTTATTAGTAGGCAGGTTATTTCATACACATTACGGTTAAGCGGGAATTTTTTTGCCCCAAAAAAGATTTTAAAATTATAAAAGCGGCACTGTAAAAGTTTCCCATGCTAAGGATCTAGCCGTGCCGATTTTTGATGTATTTATTCATAGCTATATAGTTAAATTTTAGACAAATCTCAAAAGATTAAAATTAACACTTAATGCATTATAAGATTAATAATCATGCGACTTGTGATAGTTTAATCAGTAGTTAATTTAACCGTATTAATGATTTATTATTGACATAGCTTGAAAATTTTTCTAACATAGTATAGAATACAAGAGTAATGAAGGTTACTCGTTATTGTATTATTTAAATCTGTTGTTTATAAAAATGGAGGGCAAAGAATGATATCTGCTGGAGATTTTAGAAATGGTATTACATTTGAAATGGACGGGAATGTTTATTGCATAATAGAATTTCAACATGTAAAGCCAGGCAAAGGTGCTGCGTTTGTCAGAGCAAAGATAAAAAATGTGATGACAGGATCTGTAGTTGAGAGGACGTTTAACCCAAATGATAAATATCAACCGGCTTTTGTGGAAAGACGCGATAT
>JAFVAZ010000013.1 GCA_017480265.1 Clostridia bacterium | reverse complement strand
TGGCGGGATATCTCACCGATATTGTTGACGCCTTCTGATACTACCACGATGAAGTGTTCTTTGCCTGTTTTTTGCGTTTTTTTGATTCTATCCAATATATCTCTATCAAAATTAAGTGGGATTTCAGGCACTAATATAGCTGTAGCTCCCACTGCGATGCCGGTTTTTAGCGCGATTTCTCCACTTCTCCTGCCCATCACTTCCACTACGCTGCACCTGCTGTGCGATTGCGCCGTATCCCGCAACCTATCAACCATCTCCATGGCGGTATTCATGGCAGTATCAAAGCCAATGGTATATTCGGTGCTGCCAATGTCATTATCGATAGTAGCAGGGATCCCGATGCATGGTACTGAGAGTTTCGCAAGTTCACTGGCACCTTTAAACGATCCGTCTCCACCTATGATTATCACAGCGTCCACCTTGTTTTTTAGGCAAGTTTCCTTAGCTTTTTTTATTCCGTCCATTTTCATAAATCTAGCGCTCCTGGCAGTATATAAGAAAGTGCCACCCCTGTGTATGATATTTCTAACGGACCGGAGATTCATCTTAAATAAATCACCATCTATTAAACCGTTGTACCCTTTCTTTACGCCAAGGACCTTCAGCCCACGGCCGATACCAGCGCGTACTACAGCGCGTATAGCTGCGTTCATCCCGGGTGCATCCCCACCACTTGTCAAGATCGCTATCGTATTTACTTGTGCTGTTTTTTTCTCATCCATTTTTGCCACGTTTTTTACGTACCTCCTCGATTATAAACTTATCTTTTTACTACAACATTTTCATCGCCAACTTTACGCTTTAGTTCGCTTATCATCACACTATTCAAGTTCACCCAAAGACTTTGTGGTGCCAAGATTAGCTTTTGTTCGTCTGAGAAGAAAAAATATACCGGTTCCGTGCCCTCAAATATGCTGATCAGATTTTCTACTTGTCTATAGGCTTCACTTTGCTGGTTTTTTAGTTTGATATATAACCCATGGCGCACAGAAAGCCTGCTATCGGGCTTATCGGGGGTTTTTCGAGCATCTGTTGGGCTGTCTTCCTCCTGCAGAGAAGATATTTTTTCACATATAAGTTTGATTTCGTTATCATATGCAGAAGAAACCCTTAGTGTGAATACAGCAGCCGCGCCTTCTTGCAGAAGAGATGAATACTGCAGCATTATTTTGGGGAAGACCACAATCTCGAAAGAACCTGTGATGTCTTCGATCTCAACAAATGCCATAGTAGCGTTGCTCTTGGTTATTTTTATATCTACAGTAGAGATAATAGCCAAGATCTTCAGTCTATGGTTGTCCTTTAGGCGAGCGGAGGAGAGATCGGCAATTTTGATATAGTTCCTTTTTTTGATGGTATCTTCATATTTTGCCAAAGGATGCCCGGAAATATATATCCCCGTAGAGTCTTTTTCCATACGGAGAAGGTCAGCTTCGTTGTATTCGGGTACATCCGGTAGCTCCACAGGAGAAGATCCAGCCTCTTCTGTAGCACCTAGATCAAAAAAGCCGATTTGTCCATCTAGATTAGATTTTTTGCTGTTTTCAATAGCATCCATTATGTTATTAAAGCTCAAGATCATTTGCTGCCTATTTGCATCCAAACCATCGAAAGCCCCTGATTTTATCAGATTTTCTACCGCTTTTTTATTTACATCTTTCCCGGAGATTCTTTTGCAAAAATCATATAACGAACTAAAATCTCCGTTGCTCTGGCGTTCGCTAAGGATCGAACGAGCAGCATTTTTTCCTAGTCCTTTCACAGCTAATAATCCAAAACGTATGTCTGTATTCTCTACGGTAAAATTCTCGTTGCTTGCGTTGATATGAGGGGGAAGGATTTTGATTTTTTGCGTTTTACATTCGTTTATATAAGTGAGCACCTTATCAAAATTATCCAGCACACTTGTAAGGAGCGATGCCATAAATTCGCTTTTGTAGTGGCACTTAAGGAACGCCGTTTGATAAGATACCACAGCATATGCAGCAGCGTGAGATTTATTGAAAGCATAAGAGGCAAAACTTTCCATCTCGGAGTAAATTTTATCCGCAACCTTTTTTTCGATCCCTCGCCTTATGCAGCCTTCTACCAAGATATTCCCGCTTTCGTCTTCTAAGCCATTTATGAAAATCTGATGCTCTCTTTCCATAACATCAGCTTTTTTCTTTGACATAGCCCTGCGTACTATATCTGCCCTGCCCAAAGAAAACCCCGCCAATTCCCGGAAAATCTGCATAACTTGCTCCTGATACACTATGCAACCATATGTCACGTCCAAGATTTTGCTCAAAGCAGGGTGATCATATTCTATTTTTTTAGGGTTGTGCCTATTTTCGATATATTTTGGTATAGAACTCATAGGACCAGGACGATAAAGCGAAATCACAGCTATCAGGTCTTCTATGCTCTCTGGTTTTAATTGTACTAAAACGTTCTTCATACCAAAAGATTCAAACTGAAAGACTCCACTCGTATCCCCGAGTGATATCATCCTAAAGACTTCTTGATCATCCATCGGTATGTTTTCAACCTTGAAGTCTTTATCTTTTTGGCGTATTAATTTTTCCGTATCGCTTATAACCGTCAAAGTGCGCAGACCCAAAAAATCCATCTTCAAAAGGCCCAGCTCTTCTAGCGTAGTCATAGTATATTGCGTTACTATAGCGTCGTCATTTTTAGCAAGAGGCACATAATCACTTACGCATTTATCGGTTATCACAACCCCCGCCGCATGAGTAGAAGTATGCCGAGGCATTCCCTCCAGCTTCTTAGCGGTATCTATCAGCTCTTTTACTTTGGTATCTGATTCATACCTTGATTTTAAATCAGCAGACGCCTCCAGAGCCTTTGATATAGTAACCGATAGTTCGTTTGGGATCAATTTCGAGATCGCATCAACTTGAGAATAAGGAAGGTTTAGCGCTCTGCCAACGTCCTTTATAGCGGCTCTGGCAGCCAGAGTACCAAAAGTTATTATCTGAGCGACGTGATCTTCCCCGTATTTACTTATTACGTAATCGATCACTTCGTTCCTTCTTACATAGCAGAAATCCACATCAAAATCCGGCATGCTTACTCTTTCAGGGTTCAAAAACCTCTCGAACAAAAGATTATACTTAAGCGGATCTATCCCAGTGATCCCTATGCAATAAGCGCACAAACTTCCGGCGCCTGAGCCCCTGCCGGGGCCAACGCTTATGCCAACACTCTTAGCATACCGGATAAAGTCATGCACGATCAAAAAATAATCCGTATAGCCCATTTGATTTATGATAGAAAGTTCATACTCAAGCCTTTCTATTATTTTTGCATCAGGATTTTCTCCGTAATGTTGCTTCAATCCACGTAAGCACTGTTCTTTAAAGTACGCGAAGTGGTCCATATTATTGGGGATATCAAAGCGCGGCAATTTAGTCTCGCCAAATGAAAAATCAACATTGCATCTTTCGGCTATCTTGCATGTATTGCAGAAGGCTTCATCAAGATCAGGGAAAAGCTCTCGCATTTCCTCTTCTGTTTTCACGTAGAATTCGTTTGTTTTGAACTCAAACTTATTCTCGTCGTCAATAGTATGATTAGTCTGTATGCACAACAATATCCCGTGCATCTTGCTGTCTTCTTTATTTATATAGTGGCAGTCGTTTGTGATAACCAGCGGCGTGCCTGTTTTTTTAGAAAGTTCGATTAAATGCGGATTAATTATTTTTTGCTCATCTATACCGTGGTCTTGTAGCTCTAAGAAGAAATTCCCCTCCCCAAAGATATCCTTATACTTATATACGATACTTTCCGCTAGATCATAGTCACGATTCAGCAGAGCCCTAGGGACCTCCCCTGCTAAGCAAGCAGAAAGCGCTATGAGACCTTCGCTATGCTTCCTCAGCAGATCCTCATCTACTCTGGGTTTGGTGTAGAAGCCATCGATAAAGGCGCTAGATACGATTTTAATAAGGTTTTCGTATCCTTTGTAATTTTCGCACAACAAAACAAGGTGAGATCTTTGCGAATCGAATTCGCGAGTTTTCTCAAAGCGAGACCTAGCCGCTACATACACTTCACATCCTATAATTGGCTTTATACCGTGTTTTTTGGCCTCTTTATAGAATTCTATCGCTCCGTACATTACGCCATGATCCGTTATAGCAACGGCTCTTTGCCCTATTTTTTTTATATGTTGTATTAAGTCTTTTATCTTACATGCGCCGTCCAACAAGCTATACTCGCTGTGTACGTGCAGGTGGACAAATTTCTGCATTTTTACCTTCCCTGTTATTTTTTGGCTTATTTTTATTATATATTCTGTGATTGTTTTTGTCGATCCGTACATTAAAGATTAAATAAAATTAAAATAAACCTAACAATCCCGATTGACACAAGGGTTTTCAAGCTAAAAAGTGAAAAATATGTCAACCATCAAATTCTTAAAAAATCATGTTTTTTGATTTTTTGGTAGACAAATGGTAG
>JAFVAZ010000012.1 GCA_017480265.1 Clostridia bacterium | reverse complement strand
TTCCTGGCATTCTTAACTGTATTTCTTGATCCATCCTCTTAGCGTACTTTCGGCTACATTGTAATCTATCGATGTTCGTCTTAAGCTATTTCCCCCTTTTAAGTACTCTTCTACTATTTATTTTTTATATTTATTTGGGTAATGTTTTCCCATTTCTTTCCCTCCTGTTTTTTTCGCGCTTTCTTTTCCTATTTTATTATACCAGAACAAACCACAGAACTTTACAGTATTGTTAATAACTTAGACGTCGCTCGACAATTATTTAACACCAGGGTACGAAAGCAAAAGCTCTGTGAGTAGAAGCTTTTTGCAAAGTATCTACCTATCATATCGGCATATCTACCGTTATAAATTATACTTATGAAAAGCCTATTGAGATTGGTTAATGAAGAAAAATATTGGGGACACAACCTACTATAATACCATTTAGTAAGCATAGTTACTTTAGTATATTTTTGTGTATAAAAAAAATACTTCATGAAGCGAAAGAAAATGCTAAAAAGTTTAATTTTGTAAAGCTTTGTTTATCTTTGAATTGTATTTGGTTTTTATTGGATTTAGATGTTTTTTTATAATCAATGTCAAACAATTAAAGAACAATAATTATTCACTTTTATATTTAAGTTGCTTTTTAATTTTCTTTTGACACTTATAGTATAATTTTTAAAATTACGCAAATAATACTAATGCAGATGTTAAATGAAGTTTATAAAGTTAAATTAACATTTGCGATGACTGTCGTATAAACTTTGCGCTTATTTTGAAGACTTAAGGAGGTGGGCCTAGTGGCACAAAATAATCAAAATAACAACAAAACCAAAAACGGTAACAAAAACCAAGAGCAGAACAAAAACGGCGAAAACAAACAAAACTGCAAATAGTTAGCTTTAGACTAATGAGCTAATTACAAATCTTTAAAATTATCACCTCATAGACATTTTATTGAGGTGATAATTCTTTTAGTGTGATCGAGTACGTAGTCTAAAATAAAGAAAAGAAGGCTATATATCGTTGCTTATAAAGTTAAAAATTTCTCTTAAGCGATCAATTTTACCTTTTAAGTAAAGATAACCAAAAACGGCTTCTAGGCCTGTGGCGTTGTGATATTGATGAGTTGATGCATTTTTAGGGATATTTTTAGTGTGAGCGTTTTTACCTTTTCTAAAGATCTCCAATTCTTCTTGAGTTAATATAGGAATTAATTTTTCAGAATAAATGGATTGACTTTTGCAGCATACTCTATCAACAGTCTTTTTGTGAAGATTATTCACAGAGCAAAGTGCACAGCAAATCAGTTGTTCTCTTACAAAAATTTCAAACACAACATCACCTATAAAAGCCAATTGTAGAGGATTCAACTGCCGTACATCACAATCTTCATTATATAGACGCTGAGCTTTTGCGGGGAAGTTTAAATCTCTTTCATTTTTTAAAGTATCCAATATTTTCTCCCTTTAATAGATTTTATTCTATAAAATCAAATTCAAAGTCTTTTATTTTAACCGTATCTCCATTTTTTACGCCGTTTTTTATTAAGGCATCATTTATCCCTGAAGAAGATAAAACTTTCTGAAAATACTGCAGTGACTCATAGTTGTCAAAATTTATGGATTCTATAAGCCTTTCCAGCCAGTTACTTGCAATAATAAACTTACCATTTTCATTTTTAATCTCAAAAGATTTATCATTGCCCTTTCTTGTTGTATCATGGAAGTCCGCTTTTGGATTAAATACCTTAATGGCAGGAAGTTCAGACAGAATCTCGGAAATCGCATCCAAGAGTTCATCTACCCCACGCTTGCTAGAGGCTACAATGGGGAAAAATCTGTACCCTAATCCTGTGATGTATTTCCTAAAATCTTCTATTTTTTCGGCATTAGCTAGATCACATTTATTTCCTACCACAATCATAGGGAGCGAGGCTAAATCTTGATTAAACGCGCGGATTTCATTATTTATTATCTGGAAATCTTCTTTTGGATCGCGCCCTTCTCTCCCTGAGATATCAATAATATGCACAAGTAGCCTACATCTTTCCACATGGCGCAAAAATTGATGCCCAAGACCAAGCCCTTTTTGCGCTCCTTCTATAAGTCCAGGGATATCTGCCATTACAAAGGCTTCTCCCTTGTGCTTAATTACTCCCAGAACCGGTATCAATGTAGTAAAGTGGTAATCCGCAATAATAGGTTTGGCAGAGCTTACGCAAGAAAGCAGGGTCGATTTGCCGACGTTTGGGAACCCTACAATACCTACATCAGCAAGAAGCTTTAGCTCCAGTTGCAACTCTATTTCTTCTCCAACTTCTCCTGGTTTTGCAAATCTAGGAGCTTGGCGAGCAGCTGTAGCAAAATGCATATTTCCAAGTCCTCCTTTGCCGCCTTTAGCTATAGTCACTTCTTCAGCTGTAGATATATCTGCAAGGATCTTTCCACTTTCTGCATCTTTGACCAGTGTGCCTTTTGGTACGCGGATAACTAAATCTGGCGCACTCTTTCCGCTGGCGTGAGACGGCTTGCCGTTTTGACCATTTTCAGCAACATATTTTCTCTTATATTTAAAGTCCGCAAGTGTAGTTAAATTACTATCTGCTTTGAAAATAACATCTCCACCTTTTCCGCCATCTCCTCCGTCAGGACCGCCATTGGCGATGTATTTTTCTCTATGAAAAGATACAGCTCCGTCTCCGCCGTTCCCAGCTTTTACTTTGATTTTTGCCACGTCAATAAACATTTAATTTACATTCCTTTCTCTTAATCTGAATAACGTCAAAAAGGAGGAAAGCCAAGCCATCCTCCTAAAAAAAGCATTACGTCAAATTAAGATTTATTCGGCATTGCTAGCATATACGCAAACGCGTTTTCTATTTTTGCCAAACCGTTCAAACTTTACAACTCCATTTATTAAAGCAAACAGAGTATCATCCGAACCGCGCCCTACATTATTGCCGGCATGAATATGTGTTCCTCTTTGTTTGACTAAGATGTTGCCCGCTAAGACATGTTGCCCATCCGCACGTTTGACCCCGAGCCTTTTGGATTCTGAATCGCGACCATTTTTGGTAGAACCCATACCTTTTTTATGAGCAAATAACTGTATATTAATTTTTAACATCACTACACCTCCAGATAATTTACGGTTATATTTTTAGGATATATTTCTTCTAAAGAAATCATATGCAATTTAAACCCTATCAAGATATCTTTACAATGGCTTAAATCCTCTCTTTTTACTTTAAAAAACATATTCCCAGATTTATTCACCATCGCTTCGGCGTCAACTTTTAAGATATCTGTGATAGTATTGACTGCCATGAAAGCAGCAGACGAAACAGCTGCACAAACTATATCTTTTCCGCATTCATCATATGCAGAATGCCCGCTGATCTGAAACCCCAAAAAAGCCCCGTGCTTGTTTATTAGAAATTCTACGTTTATCATAATTTGATGGATTCAATTTGCACTTTTGAATAAGGCTGCCTATGACCCAATTTACGCTTTTCACTTTTTTTAGGCTTATAGGTAAATACGGTGATTTTCTTCTTTTTGCCATTCTTTAGAATTTTCCCGACAACTTTACAAGACTCCAGATAAGGAGTGCCCCAAAAAATATTTCCATTATCGGAAGAAGCAACGACCTTAAACTCTACGGAAGACCCTTCGGGATAATTCAATTTTTCCACAAAGATTATGTCGTTCTCCAGGACTTTATACTGTTTCCCTCCAGTTTCAATTATTGCGTACATTTTTGCACCTGTCCTTAATAAAACTCGCTATTGCAAGGTGAAAACTCTCGTTTTCTTACCATAAAATAACCTTCAATAAGCGGCAATATAATGTTATCATATTGCTGTAATTTTGTCAAGCGATAAAAATTTTTGGCAATGCTAAAGCTGAATAGATTGGATAGATTTACGATATAAAAAAGAAGAACAGAGTCAGAGATCATACTTAAGCTTTTGGATGAACAATAGGTTTTTCGAGTAAACCTAGCTTAAATAATATCGTAATAATCTGTTCATTCTCTCAACGTTGT
>JAFVAZ010000011.1 GCA_017480265.1 Clostridia bacterium | reverse complement strand
CTCGGCTCCAATATAAAAAACGATAGCTTTAAAGATCAATTCAAAAAGAAAATCTCTGCCAATGGGTTTAATATTGTAAAAAATAGCACCAATCAAGATAATGAAATTCAAGCCATCACCGGAGCTACCATATCTTCTAAAGCCGTCACAAGTTGCGTAAATGAAGCTATTGAGATTTTCCGCAAAATAAATAGAAAATGGTGATAATAACAATGAAAAACCTGCGTAAAGAGCTAACAAAAGGGATATTGAAAGAAAACCCGGTCTTGAGTTTAGCTTTGGGGACTTGCCCAACCTTAGCCATCACTATGACTGCAAAAAATGCTATAGGTATGGGCATAGCGGCTACTTTGGTTTTAGTTTGCTCTAATGCTGCCGTTTCCCTTCTTAAGAGATTTATCCCCAATGAAATCAGGATCCCATGCTATATTACTATAATTGCCGGGTTTGTAAGCATCGTCCAGATGCTAGCAAAAGCCTTTAGCCCTGTAATAAATAAATCCCTAGGCATTTATTTGCCTTTAATAGTTGTAAATTGTATTATATTGGGCCGCGCGGAGATGTTTGCAAGAAAAAATAAATTTATCCCATCTGTTTTAGATGGTCTTGGCATGGGGATCGGCTTTACAGTTGCTTTATTGTCGATGGGTATTATCAGGGAATTTTTGGGCAATGGGACGTTTTTTTCTATACCTGTCTTTGAGGCCGGCTTCTTGGAACCAATTATAATATTTATATTGCCCCCGGGGGGCTTTTTCGTCTTTGGCATATTGATTGCTTTATCGAATAAGCTTTCAGGATTAAAAAAAGATAAAAAGAAAAACAATGCTACAGATATAAACTGCGCGGATTGCTCTTTGTGTAAAACTCATTAAGAACCTTAGTCCGGTTGTATGCTGTGCGGGAAGAGGAGATTTTGTAAATATGTTGAAAAGTTTGGTTTCTATTTTTTTAGCTTCTATCTTAACTGAAAACTATATATTAAGCAAATTTTTAGGGATATGCCCATTTCTCGGAGTCTCTAAGAAACTTAAAACAGCTACCGACATGAGCCTGGCTGTTACGTTTGTCATGGTTTTGTCCACTTGCGCTACTTGGCCGATATATCGTTACTTACTGCTGCCAAATGGCTTAGAATACCTGCAAACTACCACATTTATACTGATTATCGCTTCATTAGTCCAATTATTAGAGATTATCATAAAAAGGTACTCTGTGGCCCTTTATAATTCTTTGGGCGTATATTTGCCTTTAATCACTACAAACTGTGCGGTACTTGGGGTGGCTATGTTGAATATTGAAAAAGGAGCGAACGATGCTTCTTTTGGATTCTTTCATTCTATTGTTAATTCCTTTGGCGCTGGAATTGGCTTTTTGATTGCAATGGTCATTTTCGCAGGTGTTAGGGAGCGGCTGGAACTCTGTGATATACCTAAATTTTTGAAAGGTCTGCCCATTACCTTAATAGCGGCTTCGTTGGTATCGGTTTCGTTTTTGGGGTTCGGCGGGATCATAGAAAATTTATTTTCTTAAGGTGCCGGGCGTATTGGACGAGAAGAACTTAACTTAATGTTAAATTTGCAGAGAGGAGCAATGGTCATGAATATTCTCATCCCAATTTTAATTTTAACATCCATCGGTACAATTTCTGGCATTGGGCTTGGTATAATTTCGAATATTATGTCTTTGGTAAAAGATAAAAAACTTGAAAAAATTTTAGAAGTTTTGCCCGGCGCCAATTGTGGAGCTTGCGGCTTTTCCGGGTGCGAAAGCTACGCAAAAGCTTTATCTGAGGGTAAGGCGAAATTGGGACTGTGTATCCCGGGAGGGAAATCCGTTTCTGATAAGCTTAACGATATCTTAGGCAGCAGCAAAGAACCTTAAATACTTCCCCTATATATCGTCTTCCATGACGTTTTTGAATTCTTCTTCTGACATTTTTTCGTGCTTTAATAAAAACTGTGCTACTTTATGGAGCTTTTCCATATTTTCGTGCAAAATCTTCTCTGCTTTATCATACCCTTCTTGGATTATATCATGCACCTCTACATCTATTTGTGAGGCGACCTGCTCGGAGTAATTTTTTTCGGAACCATAGCTTCCTCTGAGGTACATACTTTCGTCATTTTCGTTGATATACGCAATAGGACCTATTGTTTTACTCATCCCGTACTTTTTGACCATAGAAGTTGCTACTTTGGTCGCCTTTTGTATATCATTGGAGGCACCGGTGGATATATCGCCCAATACCAGTGACTCTGCCACTCTGCCGCCCAAGCACACTACAATATCCTCTTTCATCTCAGACATCGATTTATAGTTTCTATCTTCAGAAGGCAACGACATTGTAAAGCCACCGGCCATACCTCTGGGGATGATCGAGATCTGATGGACAGGATCTTGTGTAGGGCACATGTAGGTAGTTATTGCATGACCGGCTTCGTGATAAGCTGTCAAAGATTTCTCTTTATCTGTCATTACGCGAGATTTTTTCTCCGTCCCTACTACGACCTTTATGGTGGCTTCTTCTACTTCTTTCATTGTGATCGCTCGTAGGTCTCGCCGAGCAGCTAAAAGAGCTGCTTCATTTAGGAGGTTTTCGAGATCTGCACCCGTAAACCCTGCCGTACTCTTTGCGATTGTCTTTAGTACAACATCCGGCGCCAAAGGTTTACCTTTGGTGTGAACTTTTAAAATATCTTCTCTACCTTTTATATCCGGGTAACCTACCATCACCTGGCGGTCAAACCGCCCCGGTCTTAGCAGCGCTGGATCTAAGACATCAGGCCTATTGGTAGCTGCTATCATTATCACGCCTTCATTTATGCCAAAGCCATCCATCTCTACCAAAAGTTGATTCAAGGTCTGCTCCCGTTCATCATGTCCACCGCTAAAGCCGATCCCACGTTGACGACCCACTGCATCTATCTCATCTATAAATACAATGCACGGGGAATTCTTTTTAGCTTGGTCAAATAAATCCCTGACCCTGGATGCGCCCACGCCCACAAACATTTCTACAAAATCAGAACCGGATATAGAAAAAAACGGAACACCGGCTTCTCCGGCTATAGCCCTTGCCATTAGGGTTTTTCCTGTGCCCGGAGGCCCCACTAGCAGCACACCTTTAGGGATCCTTGCTCCTAAATCGTTGTATTTTTTAGGATTTTTCAAAAATTCTACCAATTCTTTTAGTTCTTCTTTTTCTTCATCTGCTCCGGCTACATCAGCAAACGTCGTCTTCCTCTTTTCGTCAGACATATTCTTGATCTTAGCTTTCCCGAAGGTCAGCGACCTGCCTCCATCGCCTAGACCGGACATGGTCCTTCTCATCAGGAACCAAAATAAAACCAAGATTCCCAATGTAACCGCTGCGTCAAATAAAATAGATGTCCACCACGAATTCTCGCTTGCTCTTATGAGATCTTGCTTCATCTGCGATTCCGGATTTTCTTCATTATATTTTTTCACATATTCTCGGATATCTTCTCTAAGCCAAGTGACACTTGGGACTTTATATCTCACAACATCATCATTTTCAAGCTTTAGCTCCATGTCTCCCGACCCTAAATTCATCCTATATTCTTTTACCTGATTTGTCTCAAAATATTTTATAATATCAGAGTAAATCTTCCCCTCTACGCTTGCATTCCTAAAGGAATTCATCATAGATACCATCAGCATTATGACGAGGATGGGGATGCCTATATAAAAAATTAACGATGGAATTTGTTTTTTCTTCAAGCTACCTGCCACTCCCTATTTTTCTTTATTAAAATTTCTAATCTAAATTCTCTAATTGTATAATTAATACTGTGTTAGTATTTTCACCCACTTTGAATTTTTCGCTCACGCCAAACCCTTCTAACCAAATGACGGTGCTACCGCAAGCTAATAAAGCTAGCGTTCCCCTTTTTTTTATGGGGACTTTTTCTTCGTTGAGAAATTTCTTTAGCAATTTGGTGCATTTACGATTAACTGGAGAAAATTCATCGTGCTCTTTCCTATTTCTTATAAGGATCTCCGCATCGTCTGGTATATTGTCGTAGTCTATAGCGTTTTGGGGTTCTATTGTTCCATTTTTTCTCATATTATCGTATTCTTTTCTGGGTACAACATTAATTATGATCTTTACTTTTTTTTCTGTCAAGATATAAATTCTGTCGCAGCCTTTTTTTTCAAATAAATAAGAAAAATAATCATATGGCAAGAGGCCTTCCTTTAGGTCAGAAACGCTCAACGTATCCCCTATAACTTTTACGCAGATCTTTCCGGGGAGCTCCACTGCTCCTGTTCCATTTTCTATTATATTGAAAATTAAACTTATGTGTTTAAAATCTATTCTTATATTTTTATCAAAGCTACTGATTATTTTTTTTATGCAGCGCGATCTTATCGCTTTATCTAAAGATTTAAGTTTAGGTAGATTATAGTGGTGATTTTTTATTTCCAATTCTTTAAATTTTTCATCCGCTACATCATCCAAGTAAGCGCTATCTTGGTTGAAAAGTTCAAGCGACCGAAGAAACGATGCTTCTAAATTTTCATTTATTGATCTTAAAACCGGCACCACATTCAGTCTGATTTTATTTCTAGTATATTTAGTATCAAAATTTGAACTATCCTCTATAAATTCTAAGCCGTTTCTTTTGCAATAATCCAAAACCTCATTTTTAGATAAATAAATCAGCGGCCGTATTACATCAAATGCTGCATACTCTTTATTATTGCCCAAAACGCCTACTTTTTTTGCCTTCAAACGGCACTCCCGCACAGCAGGAATCCCGCACATCCCTTCTATAGAAGTCCCTTTAGTTAAGTTTAGAATCGCTGTCTCTAAACTATCCGAAAGTGTATGTGCTGTAGCTATCTGCACTTTTGGCACGTTACCTTTATCCTCATTGTTTTTTCTTTCCTCTAGAGCTAATTTGCAAAAAAAATCATACCTAATATTCCGCCCACATTCTTCTACCCCTATAGCCTTTTCTTTAGCTGCCAACGCTACGTCTAGTTTTAAGATTTTTATGGGGATGTTTCTTTTTTGACAAAAAAGCTTTACAAAATTTTCATCCCGAGTCGCCTCTTCGCCCCTTAGCAAATGATTGACGTGTGATACTAATATTTTTAGATTCTTTTTAATTTTCGCCTTAAAAATATAGTCCAGCAAACAAATAGAATCCGCGCCGCCGGAAACACCAACTACTACCGTCGATCCGTTTGGTAGCATATTAAACCGTTGCACGGTATCATCGATTTTATACATTACGTCAATTTTTTCACTCATATTTAGCTCCTGCGCTGCCGGTAAAGCGCATATATTCGCCTTGCCAGTGCAGCTGGACAGTTCTGGTTTCGCCATGTCTATTTTTAGCTACGATGCATTCCCCACTGTTTTTATCGTAGTCTTCCTCTACAGTGTCACCATTTTTATAATAATCGCTCCTATAGAGAAACAAAACTATATCCGCATCCTGCTCTATAGATCCAGAATCTCTAAGGTCTGAGAGCATCGGTCTGTGTTCGCTTCTTTGCTCGCTTGCACGCGAAAGCTGAGATAAAGTTAAAACCGGAACATTTATTTCTTTTGCCATTATCTTTAGGTTCCTGGTTATTTCAGAGATTTCCTGCACTCTGTTTTCGATCCTTTTAGCGCTAGACATAAGCTGTAAATAGTCAATAATAACTAAATCTATATCCTTTAATCTTCTAAGTTTTGCTTTCATCTCCGGGACGGTGATCCCCGGTGTATCGTCAAAATAAAGCTGCGTCTTAGACAAAATATCGCCTGCCTCGATCAGCCTTACCCATTCATCATCTTTCAGTTTCCCGCTTCTTAGCTTTACGCCGTGGACCATGGCTTCTGTAGAGAGTATCCTGGATGTCAATTGTTCTCTGGTCATTTCTAATGAAAAAAACGCAATCTTTTTCTTTTCTTTCACTGCCGCATGCCTTGCTATATTTAAAGCAAAACTAGTTTTACCCATACCGGGGCGTGCAGCTAAAAGAATCAAGTCCGATCGATTCAATCCGGTTATCGTATCATCCAGGTCGCTTATCCCTGTGGCTATACCCTGATATAATTTACTATCTTCAGAGTTCAACATATCCAGTCTATCGAAAGTCTCAATAATAGACTCATTAATCCTGCGTAACCCTTGCATGCTTTTGCCCTGCCGGATATCAAATATCCTTTGCTCTGCAATATCCAGCAAAACAGCCGCATCATACGTCCCCTGCGTAGCCTCTTCGATGATATCCCTAGAAGTAGTGATCAGCGCACGGATATCATAGTTATCCCGCACTATATGCGCATATGTGCGTACATTTGATATAGACGGAACTACCTGTGCCAGCTCCATTAAGTATGTTTTCCCGTTTAAACTATCGAACATGCTATCTTTTTTTAATTCTTCCAGAATTGTGACAAAATCTATATTTTTACCTTGCGTAAACATGTCCAACATTATCTCGTAGATAATCTTATGGTTATTTAAGTGGAAATAATCGGCTTTAGGTAAGATCTCAGCCACTTGGTCTAAGCATGAGGAATCCAATAATATAGCCCCTAGCACAGATTGCTCGGCCTCCATGCTGAAAGGTAATCTCATACCGTCATATGTTGATGGAACCTTCAGGTCTTGCATTATTTTCCTCATCCCTTTCTTTGCTCAAAATCGCCAGAAGCTACATCATCTATCAAGATGAAAAGCTTTTTGATCCCTTTAAATTTACTTTTCTTTCACTTTTACAACTATCTCGCAAAAAATCCCTTTGTAGAGCTTTACCTTTACTTTGTATGATCCAAAACTCTTGATCTCTTCGTCTAACTGGATTTTTCTTTTGTCGATATCTTCGCCGAGTACTTCTTTTATCTCAGCAGAAATCTCCTTTGCTTTGACAGAGCCAAATAGTTTGCCGCTTTCTCCTGCTTTTGCAAAAATTTCTATGGTCTTCCCATTCAACTTTGCAGCTATTGTTTCAGCTTTTTTTACTTCTTCATCGATTTTATGTTGTTGGGAATTCTGCTGACTTTTCAATTCTAGCATTGCTTCTTTGTCGGCTACTTTTGCAAATCTTTTAGGCAAAAGGAAATTTCTAGCATATCCATCGGATACCTCTACCAGATCTCCTTTTTTCCCGCTACCCTTTACATCGCACAGCAATATCACTCGCATAAGTTCCCTCCAAAATACATTTTTTACTTACAAAAAATCTGAAAGACACCGCCTGAATTTGCCTTTGAATTAAACTTCCATGATTATAGGCAAAATCATTGGTTTTCTTTTTGTTTGCTCATAGAATAAATTCGAAAGCTTCTCTTTAATCTTTATCTTTATAAAGCTCCACTCTCTAATATTTTCGCGATTGCACTCTTTTAAGACATATGAGACTATTTTCTTGGCTTGATCCATCAGATCTTCCGATTCTCTGACATAAACAAAGCCCCTCGATACTATATCCGGCCCAGAGATTACTGTCCCGTTTGAAAAGTCGATAGTGCACACAACTATGATCAAGCCATCTTCAGCTAATTTTTTTCTATCTCGTAAAACAACGTTGCCAACATCTCCGACGCCTAAGCCATCTACTAAAACTTTCCCTGCAGGTACTGTGCCTATATTCTTCATATAGTTTTCATTTATTTCCAATAAGTCTCCGATATCTCCAATATAGATATTAGACTCCTTCATGCCCATTTCTTTTGCCAAATCTCTGTGATGCTTCAAGTGTTTTTGTTCCCCGTGCACCGGTATAAAATACTTCGGTCTGACTAAGCTCTGGATGAGCTTCAATTCTTCCGCGCAAGCGTGCCCGGAAACATGGGTTTCATACATAGACTCATAAACTACCGTGCAACCACGCTTCATCAGGTCATTTACTACCGAACTTATCATTTTTTCATTGCCCGGGATAGGGTTTGCTGAAATAATGATGAAATCTTCCGGTCCTACTTCTACCTTACTGTGGTCCGCCGATGCCATCCTAGATAACGCAGACATTGGTTCCCCTTGGCTGCCAGTAGTCAGGAGTACCACTTGCTCTTTTGTATATTTCGTTAGTAAATCTATACTTATTATTACTCCTTCCGGGACGTTCATGTAGCCCAGTTCGCTAGCTATAGTCACGTAATTTAGCATACTTCTCCCAGAAAATGCAACTTTCCTTTTATATTTAATTGCGCACTCTATTATTTGCTTTATTCTGCCAATATTAGAAGCAAACGAAGCTATTATAATTCGTTTATGTTCTGCTTTTCTAAATAAAGCTTCAAAAGATTCATTCAAATTCTTTTCAGTTTTAGTATATCCCGGTCTGTCTGCATTAGTGGAATCTGCAAAAAGCGCCAAGACGCCTTCGTTCCCAAGCTGTGCAAACCTTCCTAAATCTATCACTTCTCCATGCACTGGAGTAAAATCGACCTTAAAGTCTCCTGTATGCACCAACGTACCCGCCGGAGAACGAATAGCCAGCCCCACAGCGTCTGGGATAGAGTGGTTTACATGTATAAATTCCACTTCCATACATCCTAAGGAAATCTTGCTCCCCACCTTTACTACATTGAGCTTTGCCTTATTTAGCAAATTATGCTCTTTGAGTTTGCCGCTCAAAAGGCCTATCGTTAAAGCTGTGCCATAGATCGGTACGTTTACACTCCTTAGCAGGTACGGGATAGATCCAATGTGATCTTCGTGTCCGTGAGTTATTACTAAGCCTTTAATCCTATCGTAGTTTTTTTCAATATAAGAAAAATCCGGTATAACAAGATCCACCCCGGGCATTTCCACATCGGGGAAAGCCATACCGCAGTCCAAGATAAACATATCATCATTACATTTTATTAATGTGATGTTTTTCCCGATTTCATTTAGCCCACCCAAAAAAGCGACTTCAAAAGATGGCTTTTTTACAGTATTCTTCTTGTTTTTCGGTCGATTTACTGCTCTGCTGCCAGATGAAAATGTCGCTTTAGAACTGGCTTTGGGTTTATTCGTTTTTTTGCTATTTGATAAAACTCCATTTTTTGCCGTTGCTTTAGGAGAACTGCTACCCCGTTTGATATTTTTTGTACCGGTCAAAGTTTGATCCTTCGCTATTTTTAAAGCTTCACTAGGTTGAGATTTTGCCACTGGATTAAGCTTTTTATCTATAGAAGACTTGCTTAAATTTTTAACAGTATTATTTTTGGGTTGTGATATCAATTTATCTACCTCCAATTATATTATAAAGATCTTAATTCGCAAGCGGTGCCGAATTATATAAAAAATGAAAATTAGTCAGCATAAAAATAAGATTTAAAAATTACAAACCGATCTCAAAACATATTATTTCTATATTACACTTTTATTTATTCTTTGTCAAGTAGGATAAAAACGAGGCAATGCAACAAGAGAGTAGCAGTAGTAAAAGTACCTCTAAATATATTATTAAGTCAATTAAATCGCGAGCAAATATACAAGCTTATTGTGCATATAATCACTTTGAGAATATAGTTTGCATTCATTAGCGAATATTTTAAAAATATAAATATTTAAATGTTTTTTCATTTATTCATCTGGATTTAAATAACGCTATTGACAAAAATATAAGCGTATATTATAATACATTCACGAGGAAGGAGGTGAGCACAGTGAAAAAAGTTATAGCAACTATTCTATCAACGATCACTCTATTAAGCGCTACTACTTTAATTGCTAATGCCGAAAGTGAGTTTGAAACATGCCTGCAAAAATGTTTTGAGCTTTCGCAAACATGTTTATATACCCGTTATGAAGTATTAGAAAACATAGCGACACAAGAATCAGAGGCAATAGATACACTAGCAAAAAAAGCAGAAAATATTCATAGATCATGCACAATGGTTTTAGAAACTTGCCTAGGACATGTTTGTTTTGCAAGGTTTGCTCTTAATGTAGGGTTTACTAAGGAAGCTGTAAAGGAAGCTCAGCAAGAGCGATCAACACCTGAGACAACTTGGAATGATATAAATCTGTGTAAGAAAGCTAAAGAGGAAGGTCAGCGAGAGAGAGCAACACCTGCGGCAACTCAGAATGATATAAATCTGTGATTGATAAATATCATGAGGAGTAAAGAATTTTTAAAGAGCTCTAAATTAGAGCTCTTTTTATTTCGCTTTTTTGTATTATAGAGATTTTGCTAGATCGCTTAAGTAGGTTCTAAAATCCTGACCGATCTCTTTGTGCTTTAGAGCGACTTCCACCGATGCCATCATTATCCCAAGTTTATTGCCCATATCGTACCTTTTACCTGTGAAATTCACAGCAACCGCCCCCACGCTTTGAGCTAATACTTTGATCGCATCTGTGAGTTGTATCTCGCCTCCTGCACCAGGTTTGGTATTATCCAAAATATCGAATATATCCGGTGTCAAGATGCACCGCCCTAAAATAGAATACAAAGACATAACTCTATCCGGCGAAGGTTTTTCTATCATGTCCGTACATTTAAACATATTCCCCTTCATATGTTCTACTTTCAAAGAGCTATATTTACAAATCTCATTTTCCTTAACTTTATTTACTCCCAATACAGTCAAGCCGGTTTCCTTATATGCCCTTACTAGCTGTGCGCAAACAGGATCTTCCCCGATAATCACATCATCCCCATACAAAACTGCAAAAGCCTCATCTTGTACAAAAGATTTAGCGCAACTGACGGCATGTCCCAACCCTTTTGTTTCTTTTTGCCGCAAAAAATATATATTAGCCAAATCTGAGATTTTTTTCATCTCTTCATAAACATCATTTTTTTGATTGCTCAAAAGCTTGTCTTCGAGCTCAAACGATCTATCAAAATGATCTTCTATTATGGTTTTGCCTCTATTTGTTATAATTAAGATATCCTTAATCCCTGAAGCAACGGCTTCTTCCACTATATATTGAATTGCAGGTTTATCAACAATAGGAAGCATCTCTTTAGGTAAAGCTTTGCTGACAGGCAGCACTCTAGTCCCTAGTCCAGCTGCTGGTATAACCGCTTTTGTAATTCCCATAAAAATTCTCTCTTTCTTTGCTTATATTCTTTCACTTTATGTCTCTTCAAAATTTGATTTTTCTTTGTAGTGCTTTTTAAAAAAAAATTTATTTACTACAATGGCTACAACGACTCCAATACTGGTATCTAAGACCCTATTGATGACATACATGAAGGTATTCCCATAAGCAGAATCGGACCATTCTACAAGTACGCTAAGAACCACTATGCAGCCTATCACTACAGAACTTTTGTGATTTATTACGTTACAAATATAAATTACTGCCAAAATGCAAACCGGAGCCAAAATCAGATTTATGTATTGGAGGTACTGCCTACATGGCAAAAACTTCATTAATAGCAACACAATCAACCCGATAGCACCTCCCACTGATGTCCCAACTAATCGGTGTAAACCTACTTTATATGTTTCATCATCGGTTGGTTGTATGCATATGATAGCAGCAATGCTGGCCAACAGCGGTAACTGCCGATTAAAGATTATGGCGATAAAAAGGCACAATGAAACAGATATGGCGCTTTTTAATGCCCGTAATCCTAATCTGTAATGTTGATTCATAAGTAAAAGTTTCGCTCCTTTAACCTTTTTGCAATTTATATTATACATAAAAAAAAAAGTAATTAAAAGAGCCTGCAAGTAAAGGCAATACTAAAAGCGAATAGAAAGAGTAAAATAAAAAGTATGAAAAAAGAAATGAAATGCCCAAAATGCGGGAGAAAAGAAAAAGTAAAAAATGGATTCAACAGAGGAAAACAAAGATATAAATGTAAAAACTGTGGATGCAACTATACCAGGACAAAACATGGATACTCAAACGAAATAAAACAAGAAGCGATAAGATATTATTTAGAGGGGATGGGTTTTAGAAGAATTGAAAGATTTGCT
>JAFVAZ010000010.1 GCA_017480265.1 Clostridia bacterium | reverse complement strand
ATAATTGGGAAACATATAATTTGATCGATCCAAATAAAAGGTTGATCGGCAAAGCTCATACTTACACTGTTGAAAGAATGAACAGATTATTACGATATTATTTGGCTCGGTTTACTCGAAAAACCTATTGTTCATCCAAAAGTTTAAGTATGATCTCTGACTCTGTTCTTCTTTTTTATATCGTAAATCTATCTCATATATTCGCTTTTAGCTTTGCCTTACAGTGTATCATATTGTTTTTGGAGAGGGACATTAACTACTACTACTTCATTACACAAGATATGATAAAGATGAATTGGGCAAAAAAGATGACAAAAAATGTATTGACAAAATTTATCTCGCATGATATATTTATTAAGCATTGATTTTGTTCGCTGGTGTAGCTCAGTTGGTAGAGCAGCTGATTTGTAATCAGCAGGTCGGGGGTTCAAGTCCGTCCACCAGCTCCAGTAGGAGATATACAATTAATCTCAAGAGACTTTATGGGAGATTTCCAGAGCGGCCAAATGGGGCAGACTGTAAATCTGTTGTCTATGACTTCGGTGGTTCGAATCCACCATCTCCCACCAAACAAGGCGCCCTATCGGGTGCTTTTCCATTGTTAAGATAAAAATGCAAACTTTTATGTAATACACTCTTATGGGAAATTATGCATTTAAATTTTTTGTCTGTACATTTGTTATACTTATTAGTTTTTTTTGGGGTGGCATTATGGAGATTTGGGATTTATACAATGAAAATAGAGAGATTATAGGTGAGCATATCAGTGACGAAAAACTACCTGATAATGCATTTCACCTTGTTGTTCATGTTTGGATAAAAAATGAAGATGGAAAATATTTAATCTCTCAAAGAAACTTCACTAGACCCACAAATCCGTTAATGTGGGAATGTGTGGGAGGTTCTATACTAAAGAGTGAAAATAGCTTGCAGGGCGCTAAGCGTGAGGTTATGGAAGAAGTCGGAGTTAATTTATCAAACATTGAAGGGAAGTTAGTTTTTTCAAAAATTAGAAAAATTGAATCTGGAGAAATATTTAACGATATTCTAGATGTTTGGCTTTTTAAATATAATGGAAAAATTCCACTTGAAGAAGCTACTACAGATGAAGTACTGCAGAGTAAGTGGTTGTACGTACAAGAGATAAGAGATTTATATGAAAGTGGAAGATTAGTTCCTTCTCTTTATTATTTTTTTGATAAGGTCGCAAATATTTAAAATCACAGCATAAAGGTGGTGTCTTCATATGCGCAAAATATTCCTTGTCTAACTAAAACAAAATGGAGGAATATATAATGAAAAAAAGTTTACCTGATCCCAATGTTATTTTCCCTATACCAAATATAAAAACCGTGACGTACATAAAGCCTACGATAAAAAAGCCTAATATACAAGTTGGTGAATTCTCTTATTTCAGCGATGTAAATTTCGAAGAGCACGTTACGCATCACTACGATTTCAATGGAGATAAGTTGATTATAGGCAAATTTTGTCAGATCGGCGCGGGAGTTAATTTTATAATGAACGGTGCGAATCATAAAATGAATTCCGTTACAACTTTTCCATTTTATATATTTGAAAAATGGGAGCAAAGTCCGCCACCTTTAAGTGAGATGCCTTTAAAAGGCGACACTATAGTAGGCAACGACGTATGGATAGGACAAAATGTGACTATTTTGCCGGGCGTGAAGATCGGAGATGGAGCTATTATTGGGGCGAACAGCACTGTAGCTAGCGATGTGCCCCCTTATGCTATCGTTGTAGGAAATCCGGCAAGGCTTATTCGTAAAAGATTTGACGAAGAATTGATAGGTATTCTGGAAGATCTAAAGTGGTGGGATATGAGTATAGAAGAGATCCAAAATATGATTCCGCTTTTGAATGATAGTGATTTGCCAAAGGTAAAGAAAAATTTAAGGGAAATGCTAAAAAATAATAAAAGGGAGCAATTAAATGGCAATTGACAAAAGAAGGATAGAAAGTGCTATATGTGAAGTACTGAAAGCAATAGGAGAGGATCCTCAAAGGCAAGGACTTATCGATACTCCAAGCCGAGTTGCCGATATGTTTGCGGAGATATTTGCAGGATATAGTCAAGACCCTGAAGGCGTCATAAAAATATTTGAAGAAGCAGAAGTATCTGAAGGAATCGTAACAGTGAAGAATATCCCATTTTACTCTATGTGCGAACATCACTTGATGCCTTTCTTTGGAGAAGTACACATCGCTTATATCCCCAAAAACAAGAAAATACTCGGGCTTTCAAAATTTGCACGGGTAGTTGGTGTTTTTTCTAAACAGCTACAGATCCAAGAAAAATTAACTGCACAGATCGCAAATTTTTTATATGATAAAATAGATGCAAAAGGCATTGTAGTACTAGTACAAGCTACTCATCTGTGCGTTACCATGAGGGGGGCAAAATCTTTTGGAAGCAAGACCGAAACCATGCAGATTAAGGGGATTTTTCGAGAAAAAGAAGAACTTTTGCAGCAGGCTTTGTGCCTTTTAAAATAGCCATTTGTCGGCTGATAAGGAGGCAAGGTACAAGTGCAAAGCACTTAAAAATCTAAACCTTTATTTAGATTTTTGCAACCCTAAAGGGTTGCGCGACTTGCTCAATACAGCGGAAGGAGGTAATTTAATTTGGGGAAGAATTTTCACGCTGGAGATTTTAAATTTTCATCAGATAAAAAAACTTACATAATGGGGATTTTAAACATAACGCCGGACTCTTTTGTGCAAGATAGTAGATATCTGAACCCTGACACTGCCTTAAAAAGAGCCATAGAAATGCAAGCTGCCGGAGTGGACATCATTGATATCGGCGGGCAATCTACAAGGCCAGGTTATAGCGAAGTAAGTAAGGATGAAGAATTAAGAAGGCTTCTCCCGGTTTTTGAAAAACTTAAAGGTAAAATAAAAATCCCCACTTCTATCGATACATATTATCCGGAAGTAGCTAAGGTCGCTTTAAGCTACGGCGCCAGTATCGTAAACGATATACATGGCTTCAAAGATGAAAACATGTGGGATATTGCCCAAAATACATCTTGCGGCTGCATACTCATGCACAGTGGTTCTGCCAAAAGCTTTGGAAGTTTTCTGAAAGCAAATTTAGAAAAAATATCTGCATATAAACTAGATCCAGATAGGTTTTGTTTTGATCCCGGTATTGGATTTGGCAAAAGCTACGAAGAGGACCTATATTTGATTAAAAATTCAGGAAAATACATCGCAGATATAGCAAAAAAGAATTTTTGCCTTATGGGAGTATCTAACAAAAGAGTAATCAAAAATTCTTCTGGCGCAAAAAATATAAACGATAGGATCTACGGGACCATCGCTGCTAACGTTATTTCTGCCATCAACGGCGCCAATATAGTGCGCGTCCACAACGTAGAAGAAACTATCTTAGCTATGAAGACAACAGATTCTATCTTGAAGCAAAAACACTTTTAATTTAAAATTCACTAAAAAGGAGTACACACTTTATGGATAAAATCATTATTAAAGATTTAAAGATATATGCATATCACGGAGTAAACGAGTCTGAAAAACAAAAAGGACAAATTTTTTCAATTGACGCTACACTAAATTTTAAAGATTTATCAAAACCTTGCAACAGCGATAATTTGACAGATACCGTAAACTATTCCAGTGTTGTAAAGACGATAACCAAAATAGTCAATAGTAAAAATTTTAATCTGCTTGAAAAATTATCTCAAGAGATAGCAACTGCGCTCTTGAAGGAATATAGTCTGATAAATTCTTTAACTATCTGTGTAAAGAAACCAATGGCACCAATGGAAGCGGTATTCGATTATGTAGCCGTAGAAGTTACTCGCTGCAGGTAGATTTCCCATACTCTTTTAGGTTAGAGGTGACGTATTTTGAAAAAAGCGATCCTGGCTTTAGGTTCAAATTTAAATTTAAATGATAGATTAAACAACTTGAAAAATGCTATTAGTTTCTTAAAAAATGTACCAGATTTAAAAATTTGCAAAGTTTCTCAAATTTACGAAACAGAACCCTTCGAAGTTCCTGATAAGCAGAATAATTACTACAATTGCTGTATACTTATACAGACGAATTTATCCCCATTTATTCTATTAGGCGCCTGCTTAGGGGTGGAGGCTGCAATGGGCAGAAAACGGCCTTTTAAAAATGCATCAAAAATTATAGATATAGATCTGATTTATTATCAGGGCGAAAAGTGTGATGATAAGAATTTAACTTTGCCCCACCCCAGAGCTAAAGATAGACCTTTCGTTTTGCTACCTATCTTGGATATTCTAAGCAATACAGATCCTTTGCGAGAAAAAATTGAATCCTATTTGAGAAATTTAGATGTTTCTGGGATAAAAAGAGTAATAAAAACTTCTTTATAGGGTTAACTTAGAAAATGCATTAAATTTAGTTACAAAATTTTTAATCGCTATTTTATTTCTCTTTGCTGTTGCCTGCCTTTTAGTATCAGGTACCATAAAATAGCATTCTTACGAAAATACAAGATAGAATAAAGCTAGAAAGATCAGCAAGCAGTGCAGCTGGAATGGCATGCCTAGAATTTTTAATGTTTACAGATCCGAGATATACTGTAACGGCGTAAAATGTGGTCTCTGTAGACCCCATCAAAACAGAAGCCACTCTGCCCGCAAAACTATCCGGACCAAAGTTAGATAGTATAGAATCCAGTAATGCGAGGGATCCACTGCCGGAAATGGGTCTTAATATCATCAATGGGATTATAGGGGTAGGGATACCTAAATGCTTAAATAATAAGCTTAAAAATGATGAAAATATATCTAAAAAACCGGACGCTTTGAGCATAGATACTGCAGTTATCAAGCCTATGATAGAAGGGACAATGGAAAAAGTAGAATGGACTCCTTCCTTCGCTCCACTTATGAATGAATCAAAGACGTCTATTTTTTTGGCTATACCAAACGTGATTATTATTACCATCATGCATGGGACTATGTAAAAGCTGATGCTATTCAATTTGTTTTCCTCTTTTTTCTAAAAATTTAGCCGTAAAGATTCCTATGACTAACGACAAGATAGAAGTCAGCCAAATGGCAAATATTATGTCAAATGGATATCTGGAACCGTAGCTCTGCCTTAAGGTAGCTATCATCGTCGGAACTAGCTGTATAGAAGCAGTGTTTAAAATTATAAATATTATCATGCTATTTGTTGCTATGTTTTTATGGGGGTTCTTTTTGTTCATTTGCTGCATAGCAGAGATCCCAAAAGGAGTGGCAGCATTGCCAAGTCCCAAAAGATTTGCAGTTATATTCATGCAAATCATTTTGACTTCTTTTGAGTCGGATGAAAATTCCGGGAAGAGCTTTTTCGTTACGGGGGATAAAATTTTTGCAATTATATTAGTTAATCCTGATTCTTCTGCAATTTTAATCAATCCTGTCCACAGTGCCATCATGCCGGTTATAGAGATAATGAATTTGACTGCATTTTCAGCTCCGGAAAAAATGGCATTAGATACGTTTTCTATCCTTCCGGTAATACTGGCGCACAATATGCTGATTATTATCATAATTCCCCAGATATAGTTTAACATTGTTCCTCCGACTTTTTGTGAGAAAAATTTTCACAATTTTGATTTTATTTTCTATTTTTTAGTATTATAAGTAATATGGGAAAAATACTATGCGTACATACCTTTCCGATATTCCATTATATAGGCGTTGTTTTACGGTTATGAATATTTTCCCAGATTTATGCAAATAAAGGTGTTGACAAATAAATGTATAAATAGTATAATTAATCTATGTTAATACTTTTTAAGCTAAAAATTTAAAATTTATAGAACAGAAAGGAAGAATTTGCAAATGAAAGCTACAGGAGTTGTTCGACCAATTGACAATTTAGGAAGAATTGTTTTACCGATCGAGCTAAGAAGAATCATGAATTTAAATGAGAAAGATCTCTTGGAAATATTTGTTGAGGAAAACAGGATAGTTTTGGAAAAATATCAGAGATCTTGCATCTTTTGTGGTTCTAATGAAAATGTTATCGAATATAGAGACAAAACAGTTTGCAAAGATTGTATAAAACAATTAGAAAAAAATTAACGCAATACCATTTGTAATTATAAACGATCGGAAAGATATGACAAAATAGAAGTATGATTAACATAGCTTAGTATGAAGGTAATTTTTCGCAAAGGCGCACTTAATTTAAACTAACGACTAGTTTAGCAAATAGATTAAGTGTGCTTTTAATTTTACTTGACTAGACCTTTACAATGCAAGATTTATCGCCATTTGTGCATGAACTAATTACTTAAACTAAAAAAGGGAGGGTAATTTACTGTGAAAGGTAATAAGATTGTAGAGATAACAAGCATATCAATGATGGCAGCATGCATTTCCATTTGCTCTTGGATTAATATCCCGTTTATCGTTCCATTTACACTGCAGACTTTTGGAGTTTTTTTGGCACTCAAAGTGTTAGGTGGAAAACGGGGAACTATCTCGATTGCTTTATATATCATCTTAGGGTTAATTGGGATGCCGGTATTTTCTGGTTTTAGGGGTGGCCTATACCATATTATGGGCCCTACAGGTGGATATATAAGTGGTTTCTTGGTAACAGGCTTAGTATATTATTTACTGAAGAGATTTTTTGGAGATAGTGTGCATACCATATGTATCATGATTGTCAGTTTGATCCCGTGCTATTTGTTTGGTAGCATTTGGTTTGCAATCGCGTATACGTATTTGGGGAAGCCTATCCATTTTCTGCACATTATAGGTATATGTATAGTTCCCTTTATTGTGCCGGATATACTGAAAATTCTTCTGGCGAACTTTATCGGGGAGAAACTAAATGTAATAAATAGTGAGAGATAAGTCAACAGTTACTTTAAGTTAGAGGGAAGAGAAATAAATTAGTTAGTTATTTATCTTTCAAATTATTTTTTTAAAAATATGCTGTTGACTTTATTCTTTATTTATGATAAAATGTAAATTGATGAGTTTTTCATCATAAAAAATACTAAACACGATTGTTTTTTAGTTCAAGTGATTTTATTAAAGAAATATGGAGGGATAATTTATGACATTTAGAGAGTTTTTAGAGGCAAATCCTAATGAAGCAAAAAGGGCAAGTTCTTGCAAAAATATTCAAGAGTTTAAAAAATTAGCAGATGAGCACGGGATAACTTATGCAGACGAGGCTGAACTGCAATCTGCCTATAGTTTCATCAAAGGCGAAGACATTGAATTGAATGAAGACATGTTAGAAGCAGTTAGTGGTGGTTCAAAAGGGGATATAACAATTACATCAAATACTACCATAGACGAACATGGTCAGACAAAAAAAACAGATACTACCACTAAAACTGACAGACATGGAAATAAAACGGTTACAGAGGATATAACATATTATTTTAATTGAATAGCAGTTATCAAAAAAGCTCTCGAAAAAACGAGAGCTTTTTTGACACACATGTGGCTATAAAGTTAGCTTCAATTAATTAAAGTTGACTTAGAGATGATAACTTTAAGGAAACGATTTTCGCTTTTTTCAAGCAGAGGGTCATCATCCAGGATATCTTCAGCCGCAGATTTTACATCAGTTAAAATATCTAGATCATTTAAAAGTTTAAGCGACTTTAGCTTGATGGCACCGTGTTGCCTTGTCCCAAAAAAATCCCCCGGTCCCCTGAGTTTTAGGTCGCTGTCGGCTATTTTAAATCCGTCATTTGTTTGAGATATTATTGCCAATTTTTTGCAGACCTGGTCATTATCCAATTTATCTGAAACTAATATGCAAAAAGATTTGAATGCCCCTCTGCCAACTCTACCACGAAGCTGATGTATTTGAGAGAGACCCAGTCGTTCTGCATTTTCTATCATTATCACGGAAGCGTTGGGGACATCAATCCCCACTTCGATAACCGTAGTCGAGACTAAAACGTCTATCTTTTTTTCTAAAAATTGCTGCATTACTTCATTTTTTTCAAAAGAATTCATTTTTCCGTGCAGGAGCCCGATGGAATAATCTTTAAGGGGAGAAGTTTCTCTTAATTTTTTAGTGTAGTCAATCGCAGAGGTTAGCTGTAAAGTTTCGCTCTCTTCTATCAGTGGGCAGACAATATATGCCTGGCGGCCTAATGATAGCGCCTTTTTTATAAATAAAAGCGCAGATTCTCTTTTTTGATTATCTATTACAAAAGTATCTATGGGCTTTTTGTATTTTGGCATCTCAGTTATCGTGGATATATCAAGGTCGCCGTATAATACAAGAGCCAGAGATCGCGGGATCGGAGTGGCAGACATTGTGACGATATGAGGCGTGGAGCCTTTAGAGATAAGTCGCTTGCGCTGATTAACTCCAAACCGATGCTGCTCATCTGTGATGACAAGCCCCAAATTTTTAAAGATAACGTTATCTTCCAACAATGCATGTGTTCCTACTACTATGTTAACGTTGCCTAGCATTAGGTTATCTTTTATGCGATTTTTTTCTTTTTTAGATGTTGACCCACAGAGGACCTCTATATCAATGCTTTCTGTAGAGCCCTTGAATAAATCCTTTAAGTAAGAAAAATGCTGTTGCGCTAAAAGCTCGGTAGGAGCCATAAAGGCCACCTGAGCGTTTTCTTTGATAACAGTATATGCTAGTGCAGCAGCTACGATGGTTTTGCCGCAGCCAACATCACCTTGTATCAAGCGATTCATGGCTTTTCCGCTTTTCATGTCATTGAGGCATTCATCTATTACCTTTTTTTGAGAAGAGGTTAAATCAAACGACAACAGGCGAAAGAAATCCTCAGAATAATCCTCAGAAATAACCAGCGTACTTGTGTTATTATTTGTAATGCTAAACTTTAACTGCTTAAAACTAAGATTTAATATTAAAAATTCTTCGAATATCAGTCTTCTTTTTGCTTTGTTTAAATCTTCATGATTTTTAGGGAAATGGATGTTTTCGAGTGCAAAACGCAGAGGGCATAAGTTATATTTTTTACGGATATCAAGGGGCAGCGTATCTGTGATTTCGTCTGGTAAAAGTAAAAACGCCTGCTTGATGGCATTTTCGATTTGCCTAGAACTTAGATTCTCCGCTTGGGGATAAATCGGATGAAGTTTATTGATCTGATCAGTAGTATAAATACTAGGTGAAGACATCTCTTTTGCCCCAATTAGAGCATTTACTTTGCCCCAAAAATAATATTCTGAGTTTATTTTCAGCTTATTCACTATGTACTTATTATTAAAAAAAGTTACCGTCATATAGGAAAATCCATCACTAACTTTTGCCTTGTAGACAGTCAGACCATTCCTATATATATTCTTTGAGACAGGTGAGACGACGCTTGCTTTTATGCAGCAGTTTTCGTTTATCGGAGCTTCATCGATTAAATATACTTTGCTTAAGTCTTCGAAAGTCCTGGGGAAGAAATAGAATATATCTCCAATAGAGCTGATCCCTAATTTTTTAAAGATGGTGGCTTTCTTTTCTCCGACTCCTTTTAGTGTCTTTATATCTACTTTGAATAATGACGCCGTAATGATCCCTCCTGATAAAGACGGTAATAAAGTTGTATACTGAACTTTGCAGGGCAACCCGGTATTAACATACCGGTCCAGTAAAATTATAAATTTTACTGGACGAGCACAAAAAGCAAAAGCTTTTTGTACGGTTGCCCTGCATAGCTCTAAAGTAAAATAAAATTATTATTCTACAGATAATATAAAATGATAAATCTCCTGCCCTCCGTTTACCAAAGAAATATCTGCGTGGGGATACTTCTTTTGAACGTTCTTCAAGACAAGTTGAGCATCTTTATCTGAGATACTTTCGCCATATATGATGGTAATAAATTCACTGGAACGATTAGCAAGTGAAGAGGCAAGACGGATGGCAGCTTTGACGGGATCTTTTGATTTAAAAGTGAGCTTACCGTCAGCAAGAGCCAATATCTCGCCTTCTTTTATCTTAAAGCCACCGTACTCAGCATCTCTAGAGGCAAAAGTGACCTGGCCGGTCTTCACAAGGCTTGCACATTTAGTCATATGGGCAACCATCTCGCTCTCCGGCAATGTAGAGTCAAAAGCTAAAATAGCCGACATGCCTTGTGGGATGGTTTTAGTGGGAACCACCATGATCTTCCGATCTTTAGCGAAATTTACAGCTTGTTCCGCTGCCAAGATAATGTTTTTATTATTTGGAAAAACAAACACAGTTTTAGCCTGAGTAGCCATGCTTGCATTAAAGATATCTTCTGTGCTTGGGTTCATGCTCTGGCCGCCAGATACCACCTGATTGCACCCTAGGTCCTTGAATAGTGAGATCAGCCCTCCGCCAGTAGCCACAGCTACGAATCCATACTCTTCTGTAGGCTCCGCTGCCGGGAGCTTCTGCTGATTCTGCTTTTTAGCGTTTTTATTCTGTTCTTTCATGTTTTCTACCTTGACGGTAATAAGCTGGCCGTATTTTAAACCTTCTTGCAGGGCAAGACCCGGGCTTTCTGTGTGGACATGCACCTTTATGATCTCTTCATCTTCTACTACCACCACGCAGTCACCTATTGTTTCCAGGTAAGCCCTAGCATCGCTAATTGACAAATCTTCTGCACTTTTTTCAACTATAAACTCTGTGCAATAAGTAAAATTAATAACGTCGTCAAATTTTGCTATAGCACTTTCAAAGATCGCTGTGTTTACAGATCCATCAATAAAATCTTTAGGTTCAGCGTTTGCATTGATAACTTTATTATATTTGAAAACCGACAACATCCCTTCAAAGATCAAGCATAACCCTTTGCCCCCTGCATCTACCACTCCGGCCTTTTTCAAAACCGGCAACAAATCAGGAGTGCTTTGGAGTGCTTCATTGGCGCCATTACAAACGGCCTCCCAGACGAAAATCGGGTCAGGATTAAAAAAAGCGGCGTCGGTTCCCTTTTCATAAGCAATCCTTGCCACCGTCAAAATAGTTCCTTCCATCGGCTTCATAACAGCGTTATACGCAGACTCCACCCCTATAGATAAAGCATTCAACAAATCTTTGCCACTAGCTGCATTAAGGTCAGCAAGGCCTTTAGCAAAGCCTTTGAACAATAAAGATAAAATAACTCCGGAATTGCCACGAGCTCCACGGAGCATAGATGATGCTGCAGTCTTGGCTACTTCTGCTATAGATACATTTTCATCACAGTTCAAAAGTTCAGTTCCAGCCGAAGATATAGTCATAGACATATTGCTGCCGGTGTCCCCGTCCGGCACAGGGAAAATATTTAATCTATCAACCATGTCTTTATTATTATTAATGTTGTTTGCACCTGAAATAATAGCGTTTATAAGACAACTACCGGTTATCAAGTAAAAAACACTCCTCTCGATTGTGTTCCGTAAATTGAAAGAATGATAAAATGTTTTTTGTAAACAAAATGTAATGATTAACATTATACCATACGAAAAAGTCTTATTCAAATTTAAAGTCTGTGCATGGGTTGCCTAGATTTCAAGCCGAGTTTAAATTGCAGCAAAAAAAATAAAAAGAAGTAGGTTGACAAAGGGTGAAATAAATGATAAAATGAAAAAAGCTGAGAAAAATAGATGGCAAGAAACGAGTAAGATTTCAAGGAAGAAAAGCCAGGTTTATTTTAAAGTCAGTGATGGGCAAGCTGTATTAGCGGGTCTGTCATAGTTTTTATCTTTATTTTGAGCAAAGCTTAACAGAGCCTAGTAAAACAGGCCGTGAATGGGTAGAGAAATCTATACTCAAACAAAAAATAAAAAAATTTAAATTTTTTTAAAAAAGTAGTTGACAGCCATCTTGTCAATGTGATAAAATAAAAATCACGTTGTGTTTCACAGCGATGAGAACCTTGAAAATTAAACAACAATTTTTAGTACCCGTAATTTCTTTGAAAGAAAATTATCATTAATTTTCAAAAGAGTGACGAACTATAATCGTCAGCGCAAGCAAATTTTTGAGCAGGCGCTCTTAGTATTTTCGATTTATTTCCTTTTCGGATTTAAATACAATATTTTAGAGAGTTTGATCCTGGCTCAGGACGAACGCTGGCGGCGTGCCTAACACATGCAAGTCGAACGGAGATGCTTTGAATGAAGACTTCGGTCGGATTTCGATTTATCTTAGTGGCGGACGGGTGAGTAACGCGTGAGTAACCTGCCTTTTTGTGGGGGATAACATCGAGAAATCAATGCTAATACCGCATAATGTTCAGTCCCCGCATGGGTTCTGAATCAAAGGAGTAATCCGCAAAAAGATGGACT
>JAFVAZ010000009.1 GCA_017480265.1 Clostridia bacterium | reverse complement strand
GAAGCATATTTTTCAGCTTTTATATGAGCAATATTTTTAGATAAAATCTCAAAATATTTGGTTTCTCTTGTCCCGACTTCAAAGCCAACCAATTCTTTAGTTTTACGATCTACTGCTCTCCATACATTAAAGATAAATTAAGATTAAAATAAACCTAACAATCCCGATTGACACAAGGGTTTTCAAGCTAAAAGTGGGAAATATGTCAACCTATTTTGACAATTTCAAATCAATATTCAAGTAACCTGGTTTACGTCAAAAGCTGACACACCAACAGATAATCCAGTTATTGAATCTAATAATATGGTTGGATTAAGAAAGAAATGTATATTGATTTTGCCATAAATAATTATACCTCCGTGCAAGAATTTATAAATGATATTGCTTGGGATAATAACAATTATCGTTCTTGTTCTGCATTACAATATAAAAAATCAGTTGAATTTAGGACTCAACTAAGTTTCAAATAAATCTTTTTTAGTGTCTACTTTTTTTGACAACTTCACTAAAAGTAAAGCTTTTTCATAAAGCTTAAGGCTATATTGAGCGGACTTCTACTTGATGTGTACGATAAGCGCCAGGGCAATGGCAGAATTCCTAGATTTTGATCAGATTTTAAAATATGTTATAATGGGAATATTATCTTAAAAATGAGGAAGGATAAAAGGAAAATGACAATAGCAATCTCATCCGTTCTTTTTGTAATAAGAGTTACTTTGCCATTTTTAGCTATATTTATTGTGTTATTATGCTTTATGTCTATGAAAGTAGCCCAAAGAGGCAAAAGACCTTTAATAATACTGAAAAATAAAGAAACCGGAGAAGAGATCCCCGTAATATATTGGGAGAATTCTATAGGCAGGAGCAGGTCTTGCGATATAGTACTGAAAAATCCTACTGTCTCTAGGGAGCACGCCGTACTTTTTAGAAGAAAACAGGGTTGGTTGATAAAAGATACAGATTCCAAAGCAGGGATCACTGTAAACGGAGAAAAGATAAAAGGTAATACGCAAGTATACATAGATGATGTCATTAGCATTGGGGGAACGTCTTTAATATTACTCAAAGCAAGGGAAAGCGCAGAAAAAATAAATAAATTATCTAGGTTAACGAATAAAAAGATACGGTCAGCGAGCCTTTTGCTCTTTGTATCACTATTTCATTTTCTGATGGCGTTACATCCGCTAATAAAAAACGAATTAAGTCTGATCAGATGGTTCCCACTGGCTTCGGTTATATTAGTTTCGTGGCTTTTCTTTTTTATCTCGGCGTTTATCCTGCGCAGAGTGACGTTTGAACACGAGACCTTGGGGCTGTTCCTTTCCGGGGTAGGTATTATCTTAGTGGGGAATTATAACATGCAGGAAGTATATAACCAGTTGGCGTCGCTTTTGATAGGGATCTTCGCATATTGCGTTATTATTCGCTTTATAGAGAATCTAGATATAGTTATGCAGTACAGGGTGGCCATAGCAGTATGCGCAGTCTTTTTATTCGCAGCGAATTTAGTATTTGCAAAAGAGGTAAACGGCTCCAGAAACTGGATATCATTAGGCGGGATATCAATACAGCCTTCAGAGTTTATCAAGATAGCATATGTTTTTGTAGGCGCATCTACGCTAGAAGGATTGCAGACTACCAAAAACTTGACCGGTTTTATACTATTTTCTGCAATCTGCATCGGTACATTATTTTTGATAAAAGATTTTGGAACCGCTTGTGTGTTTTTCCTAGCTTTTTTGATTATCTCATTTATGCGCTCCGGCAGCGTCAGGACGGTGATATTATCTTGTTCGGCAGCTGCTTTGGGGGCGTTTATGATCTTAAACTTCAAGCCATACATCAAAGATAGATTTGCAGTATGGGGGCATGTTTGGGAGTATTCACAAAACACAGGCTACCAGCAAACGCGAGTACTGAGCTATATAGCCAGCGGAGGGCTGTTTGGTGTAGGCTCAGGGCAAGGAAAATTGCAAGGGATTTACGCAGCGTTAAATGATTTGATGTTTGGTGTGGTGAGCGAAGAACTAGGCTTGATAGTAGCGCTTACGGTTGCGTTACTTGTGGCAGGTTTGACGCTTTCTGCTCAAAGCTATAGCAATAAAAGCAGATCGACTTTTTACTCTATAGCTGCGTGCGCAGCAGCCGGAATGCTTTTATTTCAAGCTAGTTTACATATTTTTGGCTCCACCGATATCTTGCCCATGACCGGCGTAACGTTGCCTTTTGTAAGCTTAGGGGGCTCCAGCTTAGTGTCCTCTTGGGGGCTTTTAGCTTTTATAAAGGCATCTGACGAAAGGACATACTCCATCAGGAGATAAAAGATCTGGATTATATGATGTTCAGATGAAGGAATTTAGCGGGAATATGCTGCATCAAAGAAAAGGAGACTAAGACATGAAAAACACAAGGAAAAGATCGATAAGTTTGAGTCTGTTGGTTTTATTATTCGTAGTAGGTCTAGCGACCTTTACCTTTAAACTTATAATTAATGCAAACGACTGGGCGCTGAGCCCCTTCAATAAGCATTTATCGGGCGTTGCTTTGAATAGCTCGGGGAAGGTTATAGATAGAAATGAAGTAGTGCTCCTGCAGAGTATAAATGGCAAAAGAGTGTATAATTCTGATCTAGGTGTGAGAAAATCGCTTTTGCATACACTGGGAGATGGATCTTCGCACATTAGTACGGCGATCCCTAATCTGTACCGTGCAGAACTATATGGGTATAATTTCATAACAGGTGCCAATTGCCCGCATTTTTTAAACTCCTGCAAAGACATAAAGTTGACTCTGGATAGCGAACTCTGTAAATTAGCTCTTGAAAAATTAGGTTCAGCCAAAGGAGCCGTCGCTGTTTATAACTATAAAACAGGTGAGATTTTGTGTTTGGTCAGCACTCCTTGCTATGACCCTAACAATCCCCCGATTATATCGGATAATCTGAGTACAAATGCCGGGGATAATTATGATGGCGTATATATAAATAGAGTTATGTCTGCCACCTATACCCCTGGCTCTATATTTAAGTTAATTACATCTGTATGTGCTATAGATAACTTTGGAGAAAAATTAGAGGATAAAGTATTCAACTGCCAAGGAAAAGAAAAGGTTTCCGGCGGAGATATAACTTGCCTTTCTAGCCATGGCAATATAAAATTCAAAAATGCGCTGACAAGGTCCTGCAATATATACTTTGCAAATTTAGCTATGGAACTAGGAAAAGAAAAAATGCTCCATACCGCCCAATCTCTGGGGTTTAATAAAAGCTTTAATATCAATAAAATCCAAACCAAACAGAGTAGCTACGAAGCCGCCGAAGCCAACGATTATAATTTAGGTTGGTCAGGGGTTGGGCAGTACAAAGACCTGGTAAACCCCATGCATATGTTGATCTTGATGGGTGCTATTGCTAATAAAGGCAAAGCAGTGATCCCAAGAATGATCGGAAATATAATCTCAGAAAGTTCCGTAGACTTGTTTACTGGGAATTACGACAAAGTGGAAACGGAAGAATTGATGCCTGAAAAAACGGCAGAAATTTTAAAATCTGCCATGCGATACACCGTGCAAAATAACTACGGCGACTCTATGTTTAAAGGCCTAGCCGTTTGCGCCAAAACCGGTACTGCAGAGGTGGGAGAAAACAAACTTCCGCACGCTTGGATGGTGGGGTTCTCTTCAGAAGAAAAAACACCGCTTGCTTTTGTAGTCATTTCGGAGAATTCCGGCTTTGGGATAAGGGCAGCTGCCCCGATAGCACAATCGGTGTTGCAAAAAGCTGCAAATGTTATAACAAAGAGCAAATAATCTATAAACTGAAAAAGTTTAGGTTAGCGTTCCAGATCGACGACATTTACTCTGCCGCCAAGCTTGATGAAATCTTCAAAAAAATGAGGATAAGATTTATGTATGCTCTGGGCGTCGGATATATAGACCTTCCCATCTGCTACAGTAGCGGCTATAGCCATAGCCATGACAACTCTATGATCTGCAAAGCTATTTAAAGAACATTTAGAAAGACTAGCCGAGCCTTTTATTATAAATCCATCAGAAGTATCCCAAATTTCCACGCCAAATTTATTGAGGCAGGTATAGATAGCCTTTAACCTGTTGCTTTCCTTATACTTTAACCTTGAAGTGCCTAAAATTTTAGATGATCCTTTACAAAAGGCAGATAATATCGAAATAGGAGGCACTAAATCTGGCGTCTGTGCAGCAAAAATATTTGCTCCTGAAAATTCGCTCGGGGAAACAGTTAAGCAATCTTTTTCAAATGAGTGATTAATGTGGAATCTTTCAAATACTTTCAATATAGATTTATCTGCTTGCTTTGACTCTATGCTAAGCCCTTTTATGCTGATCTCCTCACCTATAGCCCCAGATACAGCAAAGAACGAAGCCAAAGACCAGTCTCCTGTGATAGTATAATTTGTTGGTTTAAACGTTTGTTTACCCGGGACCCAAAATCCAGAATTGGTTTTAATTATTTCTATCCCAAATTTTGACAAGACATCGATAGTCAAGTCTACACACCCGGAGGATTCTAGAGGAGAAGTGAGGATAATTTCACTATCTAATTTTAAACTAGGTAAAGAAATAAGGAGGCCACTGAGAAATTGGGAGCTAATATCTCCGCGCAGAGTGAATTTGCCCGGAGTGAGGTTGCCGGAAACCGTAAAAGGTAAATTTTGATTTGTAAAAGCAACACCATGCTCAAGTAAACTAGAAAAATAAGGGAAAAGGGGCTTTTTATAAAGGACATCTTTAGCCAGAAAAGTAGTCCTAACCCCTCGGGAGGCTACCATAGGGATGAGAAGGCGCAAAGTAGTGCTGGATTCATCGCAGTTAATCTTGGGTAAGGCTGTAGAAAAAGTAGAAGAGCCGTTTATTATTATCTTTTTATCTATAAAGCTAACCCTAGCACCTAAGATTTTGATTGCATTTATGGTTGCCATGATATCGTTTGTTAAATTAAAATTCTGAATCTCTGAATTGCCATCAGCTAATGCTGCACAGAGGATGACCCTATGTAGTTCATTTTTTGAAGGTGGTGCATTGATAGTTCCAGAGAGTGTTTGT
>JAFVAZ010000085.1 GCA_017480265.1 Clostridia bacterium | reverse complement strand
TGAAAAAGAAAATTCTACCATAGCCCATGAGATGATCCATGCGATCGTTTGCAATAGCTTGAAGGTAAATTATCTACAGGTTCCTATTTGGTTAAATGAGGGATTGGCGTCTCAAGCAGACTCCAAAAATAAATATGTAAGTAACTTTAATAATGTAAATATAGATAAACTGCTCCTTAATGATAAATACCCCAAAAATAACAATGAAAACCTTTTGTACTATGGGATCCATCAACGCCTCATCGAGATATGGATCCAGAAAAATGGCAAAGGCATTGTTACTCGTTGGATAGATTTCATCAATAGGCAAAAAAAGCACCCTAAGGAAGCCTTCTTTACCTTAGGGGGGGAGGATGCGATAAATACGCTTTTAAATAAATACCGCAGAAGAGCTAGCTGATTTGCAAATCTTCGGTGTTGCCTTAACATTTCAGCTACACGAATGGACTGCAAGCGCTACCCATTATCAACTGTATATATGTGTTGAATCAAGTCAAGCATTTTGTTGCTGTATCCCCATTCATTATCGTACCAAGCAATTAGCTTAACAAAATGATCGTTTAGCATGATCCCTGCCTTAGCATCAAAGATAGAAGTTCTAGGGTCGGTATAAAAGTCCGAAGAAACAACCAAATCTTCCGTATAACCAAGTATCCCATTAAGCTCATTTTCAGAAGCAGCTTTTATTTTATTACAAATCTCTTCGTAGGTGGTAGATTTTTCTAGTCTGCAAGTTAAATCTACAACCGAGACATCAGGGGTAGGGACTCGGAACGACATGCCGGTTAATTTCCCTTTCAGCTCTGGTATAACTAAAGCACAAGCTTTCGCTGCTCCGGTGCTAGAGGGAATGATATTGCTAGCAGCGGCTCTGCCCCCCCTCCAATCTTTAACCGATGGAGCGTCCACCGTCCTCTGTGTAGCGGTGATAGCATGGACAGTGGTCATGAGGCCTTCGATAATTTTAAAGTTATCATTGACGACCTTAGCTAGTGGAGCTAAGCAATTTGTAGTGCAAGATGCATTTGAAACAACCCTCATGTCCTTTGTATATTTGTCGAGGTTGACCCCACAAACAAAAGTAGGGGTAACGGGATCTTTGGCAGGGGCAGAGATGACTACTTTTTTAGCGCCACCTGCAAAATGTGCAGAAGCCTTCTCTGTAGTGCAAAAAGCTCCAGTAGATTCCACTATATATTCGGCATCAGATTCGTGCCATGGGATTTGCCCCGGATCTTTAAATGCGCATACATGGATTCTTTGATTGTTTACAATTAAAGAATCATTTTTTATTGCTATCTCCCCGTCAAATCTGCCATGTACGGTATCGTATTTGATCATATACGCCATATAGTCAAGCGAGAGAAAAGGGTCATTTATCAGTTTGATTTCAAATATATCAGGTTTTGAGATAGCTGCCCTAAATACTAATCTACCGATTCTTCCAAATCCATTAATACCTATTTTTATCGACATTAAAGTGCCTCCTAAAATTAAATGATTACAGGGAGTAAATAGTAGGGACTGTGCTTGCGCGTACGAGATAATTTTGCTATTAAGCTTCAGGAACGTCCGGAGTATCGTTGCTTGGGGTTACCTTATGCAGTAAACTGTTTTTGTTGATAATGATAAAGAAAGTAATAAATATAAATAGAGCGGAGTCTATTAGATTATTAGAAAATTCTATGTAAGACGTAGGTTTTGTAAAGGCATTGAAAAATGTAAAGTAAAAGATTATATAAGAGTAGCCAAAAGCAATCATATTTTTGAATCTATTTTTGCTAGCGATATTTGCGAAAATTTTAGATTGATATAGGATAAAAACCATAGATAAGATAACGAGGATCTCGTCGGCCATCTCCCATGGGTAGTTAGATGTGGCGCTATACACAGTATATCTTTCGTATAGTCTTATTATGCTCCAGAATACAGGGAATAACGTTAAAAATTCTTTATTTTTAAATATATCATTATTTTTTAAAGTTCTAAGGGTTATCATGATGAATGTAGCGGTAGATAAAAATCCGAATATTGCAAGTACAAGCTGAATAATATTTCTATATGTACATATATAATCTATCAGACGCGCGGTGCTGTTACAAGCTATGGCTATGGCCACAATTATGGATGCAGCAGAAAAAATAATGGAATAAGAGTTTTTTCCAAAGACCAGTTCGCTATCTTTAAAATTGATAAATCTACTCGAGATTAACACAATCGTAATGCCAACCAAAGCTGTAAAAAAGACAATAGAATTTGATGTATACTCTGAAAAGCCCCAGATTGTTCCATCGCCGGAGAGAAGCTTAAAAATATTTAAAATGGCCAATATTACAATAGAAATTAGCATAGAAAAATTAAAAACTTTTGTTTTCATAAATCTACAACTCCCAAAAACTGAATAACTACAAATATTTTAATTCTTTTTTTTTGGTTTGTAAATATATCGAGCTATTTTCTAAAAAAGAAAGACCTTGAAAGAAGGCATAATTTTATGAAGCAGAAAATCATATTACTTTTTTTATTTTTAGTTCTAATGATCTCCATACCAATTTTATCAAAAACTATAAACGCCAAAGATACCATAAAATACATGCAAGATTTCAGCGATAGGGCGGCATTTTGGAAAAAGCCGCGTAAAGAGCCGACAAAATCTGAATTTAAAGTTTTGGATGAATCTAAAGATGAAATTTTAAATATTAATGTTAAAGATTTTTTGATCTGCAGTGTGGCTTGTGAGATGGATCCGGATTTTGAACCCGAAGCTTTAAAAGCTCAAGCAGTTGCTGCTTATACATACTTCAAAAATTTGCAGCAAAAGCAAAAAAATAAGCCAACCAAAGAGCTAAGAGGATGTGATTTTGCAGTTAATTCTGAAAATCGGATCTACTATATGACAAAAGAAAAATTGAAAGAAAGATGGGGCGAAGATTTTGAAAAATACTATAATAAATTTGAAGATTTAATAGATGAGGTCTTGGGTGAATATATGCAGAAAGACGAGCAGCAATATATAGAAGCGCTGTATTTTTCGATCTCTAGCGGGAATACAGAAAACATAGAAGACGTCTTTGGAGGAGAAAAAAGTTACTTAATCTCAGTCCCTAGTCCATATGATACTTTAGCGCCAGGATATTTAACTAAAAAAGAGGTTTCACTACAAGAATTCAAAGAGAAGATAGGCGAAAGTATATGCAGATCTATAATGGGCTACAGCTTTGATGATTTGCTAGGGCCGATAGAAAGAACAAAAGCTGGGATGGTAAAAGCAATACAGATTAATAAAAGAAGCATTACCGGCAGAGAAATTAGGAAGATTTTTGATCTGCGATCAGCAAACTTCGATATAGAGCAGCAAAATGATAAAATCATTTTCACAGTGAGAGGTTACGGACATGGCGTAGGGATGAGTCAATATGGCGCCAATGAAATGGCAAAGCAAGGTGCAGATTATCACCAAATCTTGTCTTGGTATTATAGAGGCGTTAATTTTGCAAAGGACAATGTGTGAAGCATTGACAAAAAAATGATTTATGTTATAATAAAAGCGTTTAGCTGCGCGTGGGGCTTTTGTTTAAAAAGAAGAAGGTGTCATAAATAAATGCAAAGTAGTGTGTATTCATTGTTACCACCGATTTTCGCCATATTTTTAGCTTTGATCATAAAAGAAGCTTATATTTCCTTGTTTGCCGGCATATTTCTTGGGGCTTTATTTTATTCTAATTTTGATATTTTAAAAACTATTGATACT
>JAFVAZ010000084.1 GCA_017480265.1 Clostridia bacterium | reverse complement strand
TTTGGCTGACAAGCGCTTTGGAGTATCAGCTTAATTGAGGTTTGCAAAAATCGAAAAAAACTGAGGTTTTTCAACGGTTTGATAAATTTTGAGCGGAGACTTATCTTCTGCTCTCTTTTTTGCGATTTATGCGGCGTTGCCCTAAAGTAAGATTGTGAGATTTTTTGTAAGGCTGCAATCGTTTTTTGCGTAAATTTTGAGAGGTATAGCATAGTTTATTTGCATTGTAAAGGGGAACTTCAATCTATGGGATTTAATAATTTTAACGAAGTTAGCTTTGAGGGAGCATACGGTAAATCTAACCAGATAAAAAAATCTACTCTGCCGGAAATAGTCTTTTCCGGACGTTCAAATGTTGGCAAATCTTCTTTGATAAATAGACTAGTAAATAGGAGAGCATTGGCCAGAGTGAGCCAAACCCCCGGCAAAACGGGGACTATAAATTTTTATGCTTTAAAAAATATGAAATTTGTAGATCTCCCCGGATACGGCTACGCTAAGGTATCTATGGATGAAAAGATCCGATGGGCAGAACTTATCGAGGGGTATTTTTCACAAAATAGAAAAATCGCACTGGTAGTGCAGATAATAGATTTTAGGCATTGCCCTACAAAGCTTGATTTACAGATGATTGATTTCCTTATAGCCAAAGGGCTTGATTTTGTGATAGTGCTCATTAAAAGTGATAAATTAAATAAAACGCAAAGGATAAAACAGCTGGAGATAATTGAAGACTTTTTTGGAGAAAAAAATATAAAATATATCCCCTGTTCTTCATTAAATGGCGAAGGAATAAAGAAGTTAAAAGGGTTAGTCGATGATAAGATGGTACAGTACAATAAAAGTTAATGTAGCATCATTATGCTTTTAATTTTTTCATTTATAATAAATCTTTAATAGTCCTTTAGAAAACTTTTCATTAGTTATAATAAGTAGTAGAAACAATCGCGATCAGTGGTCTGCAATGTATAATAAATGCCAGTTTTTCTCATTGCGTATTCAATCTATTGTAGTTTGATACGAATACACTAAAAGTAATTCAATCTGCATAAAACAAATGACGCAAATGAGGAAATGATGGTTAATCATTTATTAACCATATCAATTATGCATTTAAGGGTTAATATATCGATTTTTGATTTCAAGAAGATTTATTTGATATTTTTTATTTCTAATTTTTTGCTTGGTATTTTTAGATTTAAGTTTCTTTTGTTTTTATTATCTTACATAATATGAGTGATATCTATTTTATCTTTTTTATTTTTAGAAGCATTTAACTACTTATTTCATTTACCTTGCTTCCTTATATACTTACCTTTGCATTGCCTTTACAGAGCATTCGCATTACAATTTATGCTATGCTCAATTTATATTTCTTAAACCAGCAGTCTATTTGGATTATATAAGCCATGATTTGAGGAACCTTCATTAATTGCCCATACCAGTTTTCATTTATTTTATTTTCATCCTCAATTAGGCTTAATACAAAGTTATGATCTAATATCATGGATAATGGTGAATACTTATCATTTAAGATATCTTTAACCTTATTGCTTACGGCTCTCATGTATATTGGGTTATAAGTTTTGGGGTAAGGGCTTTTTTTTCTGATGACTATTTCGTCCGGGAGGATACCCATCATAGCTTCTCTTAATATGCCTTTTTCTCTCGCTTTATACGATTTTACTTCCCAAGGCATATTAAACGCATATTCTACAATCCGATAGTCGCAAAAAGGCACTCTGACTTCTAGCCCATTATACATGCTCATGCGGTCTTTTCTATCAAGCAAAGTCTGCATAAACCAAGTCATATTTAATATGAACATCTCACGCATTCTAGCGTTTAGTTTATTATCACTGCTAAGTTTAGGCACAGATCTGATCGTGTCAAAATATCGCTGTTTCACATAGTCTTGGGCATCTTTCAAAAATCCTTTTTTCAATAAATTTCCCCTCAAAGCTAAAGAGCTGGACCAAGGGAAAGCGTCATTAAATAACACGTTTTTATTGTGGTACCAGGGGTATCCACCAAAGATTTCATCTGCACATTCACCGGATAAAGCTACTGTAAAATCTTTCTTTATTTCTCTGCAAAAAAGAAGAAGAGATGAATCTATATCCGCCATGCCTGGTAGATCTCTGGCAACGGTAGCATCATAAAGTGCATTAGCCAAAGTTCCATTGGAAATATTTATTGTTTTATGGTGCGATTTTATAAACGAGACCATTAAATTTATAAAGTCATGATCAGAATCTGGCTGATATTTATTTTTTTGGAAATATTTATCGTTGTCGTGGTAATCTACGGAATAAGTACATAATTGACTATTTTTATTCTTTTTAAAGTAATCTGCAGTAACCTTTGAAATAATGCTAGAATCTAATCCTCCGGAAAGAAAACAGCAAAGAGGCATATCCGAAACAAGCTGACTCTGAATAGCTCTAGTAACTAAAAATCTGGTTTTTTCTATAGCTACTTTTAAGCTATCTTGGAACTCAAAAGCTTTCAGTTCCCAATATTTTTGTATTTTTAGGCCATCTTTAGAAAAAATAGCAAATTGCCCAGGTTTTAATTCTTTTATCCCTTTAATAACCCCATTGCCCGGAGTTCTGCCGGGACCTAAAAAGAATATTTCTTTAAGTCCTTCCTCATCCACCCAAGGCTTTACAATAGGATTACAAAGTAGAGATTTAATCTCACTAGCGAAAATTATTCCGTTGTTATATTTGTAAAAAAACAGAGGCTTTACTCCCATCCTATCTCTTGCCAAAAATAGCTCCTGCTTTTTATGGTCCCAAATAGAAAAAGCAAAAATTCCGTTCAACTTCTCCACACAATCAGCACCCCACTGCACAAAAGATGCCAGAATAACTTCGGTATCCGAGTGCCCTTTAAAGGAATGGCCAAGTTGCAATAATTTCCCCCTGACCTCATCTGTATTATATATTTCTCCATTATAGATTATAGTAAATTCATTTCCATTGAACTTAGTGCTCATAGGTTGTTTGCCGTTTTCAGGATCTATGACAATCAATCTTCTATGTAGAAGGCAAACATTTTTTCTTATATACTTACCTTCTTCGTCTGGGCCTCTATTCTTCAAAGCATCCAGCATATTATCTATGCATTCTTGATTGCTAATATCATTTTCATAATCAACCCAACCAGCTATCCCACACATTAAAAATATACCCCCGTAATTTAAAAATTTGCTGCAAAACTATTATATTCTATAATATGAAAAATCCAAAAAAGTACCACATAAGGTAATAGAACTTACCCCTTTTAAAAAATTACAAGATACTTTTAGCTGCTGTATATCAAGCACAAAAAATAAAAGGCTTAAATAAGCCTTTTATAAAGTTGATTTTCTTTTTTCTTTATTTATCAATGTGCTTTCTCTTGCCGTACCAATGATCATAATTATCTAAGCTTCCGCCTCTATATTCAACGCCGCCAGAGACTCCGCCTAAACTATCTTCGATTAGTTCCAGTACGCCTTGGTTAGATTCAACATTATTTAACGGACCTTTCTTTTGATCTTTTAATTCGCTGCTTTTAATTTCTTTACTCTTCATAGTTTTCACCTCCATATTTTAATTTAAAATCTTATAATACACTGCAGCATCGCATCTGCAAGGGCCCCCGCACTCCACGCACTTATAGCTTTTATCATCTTCCCAGAGTCTAGGCACTATCCGGAAAAAATCAAACTCACACTTTGATAAGATCTTCTCTACCGGTATATAATTCCCCCTTTTCCAAGCGGGGCACCAGGCTATTTTATAGCCAAGATGCTTCGCTTTATCAAGGGTTCTTTTGAATAAATTATACCCCAAACCTCTTTTCTCTACACCTTCTCGCAAGGCCATAGACTTCGTGTGGCAGATGTAACTATCTGACCCTGTTACTGATATCATATCCTCTTTGGGGATCTTAAAGTCTCGCGATGCTTTGTCTAGATTTTCTTCATAGAACAAACAGTACCCCAAAACATCGATATCCCTTGCGCCTATTGCCAAAGAGCACATTTCGTTCCCCGCTAGGTCAAAAATCTGATCCTTTGTTATATAATTTTCCCCAAAGCGGGCCGAGGCGATCTCCAGTATGCCATCTAGATATTTTTCGCTAAAGTCTATATAACGCACTAGCTCATCATCAATCACTAACTATCAACTCATTTCTTACTCATATCCTCTTGTGCTTTATCGTACTTATCGGAATTCAGCTTAAGCATTCTTGTATTCTTCCATAGCCTTATCGAATTTTTCTTGCGCAGCAGTGTTTTCCGCAGTAGCCGTATCTAATTCTCTTTGCGCATTTTGGTGTTCCGCAGTAGCCGTATCTAATTCTCCTTTTGCCTGCTTGCATTTTCCATTCGCCGCATTGAATTTTTCTCGCAACGGAGCTACATCAACCTCTGCCTCTTCCACTATATGTTCCTGTTTAGATATACTCTCTAATAAATCTTTATAATTATTTTTATAATTATTAATGTCCCTCCTACACTCATCAATAGAGCTTCTATTACTTACAGCATATCCCTTATACTCATAGTCGAATTTGGTACTTTCTCCACTCGAATCCTTGAATGTTACGGATCGTAAATCTTCAATTTTAGCATCACGACCGTGAATATTTTTTAGTGCTTCTAGCACACTGGCTATTACCGGCTCACTCAATTTCTCCGGAATAGCTGTACCTTCTTCCATAGTTACAGTCAAATCCCACTTACTCGTCCAACCATGATTCCAATCAACATCTTCAATGGTATTATAAACTTCAACCGCACGAGTACTTTCAAGATCATCTAACTCTCTACGCAAACTTTCCAATTCTTCTATCTCGTTGTTCAACTTATTCATCGGCGCCTTCAACTCAGCTCGTGCCGCATCCAACTCAGCTTTTGCATTTTCAAAATTTTCTATTGCCCGTGCTTGAGCACCTTCTGCTTTCGCAAATTCAGCGTCGGTCGTCTTCAACTTAGCTTGCGCTTCTTTTAGAGATACCTTTGCAGCATCTATTTCACCTGTACGCGCAACTACTTCACGCATTGTGCTAGTTTCCTCAGCCATTTTTGCATTTTCAGTTTCCCGTTGTTTTAATTCTGTTTTGGCTTGCTCAAGTTCCTTTTTTGCTTCTTGCGCGGCATTCTCTGCTTTTTCCATTCTGTTTACTACTCCACGCGCTATTTGGCTTAATCTACCATTATCGTTGACTAATTCTCCATTTCGTTTTCTTGAATTTTCAAGTTCTTTCTTTGTAGATGCGTTTTCAGCCTTCAAGTTAGCTACTCTAGATTCTAACTCCGCACGTTCTGTTGTTAATCTTTCATTTTCAGCCTTTGTAGATGTATTATCAGCCTCCAAGCTAGCTGCTCTAGATTCTAACTCCGTATTCTTTCCTGTTAATTCTTCATTTTCAGCTCGCAAAGAGTTTATTTCGTCTCGTAGTGCATCTGCTGTTTTTTGCCATTCGGTATAGCTCTTCAGTGACTTAGATAGAGCATCTTTATATTCTTCTGTAAGCTTCTTATTCGCCTCTTTTAGCTTATCTGCTTCGCTCACTTTCTCCATGTAGCTTTCCGTTACAGTATCAATTGTAAAATTCAAATCCTCTTTAACTTTATTGAGTTCGCTTCTCAAGTCTTCATTTGCTTTATTAGCTGCACTCAACTCTTGCTTGAGGCTTTCATTTTCCTCAGTAACCTTAGCCACATCCACAAACTTCGACTGAACAAGAGACTTTCTCTGCTCAGATACTTGCTTACTCTTTTTAGCAAGATTTTCTTCAAGCTCTGAATTCTGTTGTCTTAGTTGTTTAGTCTGTCTACGTTCGTTCTCTAATTGCTGCCTTAGCCTATCCATTTCACTTTTAAATTCTTCAATTTCCCGATTTAAATTTTCGTTCTCCGCTCTTATCCCATTCATCTCATCCGTTTGAATTTCCCCATTGCCATCTTCCTCAGTGGCCGCGGTTCCATCAGCTTTCTTATCCTCTTGCACAGTCTCTACAATGGCAGTCGTTGTATCTTTATCTGCATTAGCGCTACCCGAACCCAAATAACTTACAGCAGCACTACTACCCCAACCTAATAGCAGAGTGCTCATCAAACCTGCCGCAATTTCCTGAAGCCCTAAACCGCCGCTAACATTGGCAAGATCTTCTTCACTTAGGGTTCCCTGCACTTCTTTCATATAGCTGAGTAGCTCATCTTCTGTAAATTTAAAGCCGTGCCGTTTCGCGATCGAGACAATTTCTTTAGCTATAGATTCTTCATTTGTGATTTGCCCTTTTTCGGTTTTCTCCCTCAAGTTTTCAAATTCTCTCTTTAAGCTTGCGTTTTTGTTTACCTCTCCATAAAATTTAACTATACTTTCTCTTGACATTTTATTTTCCTCCTAATTTTTAATTTTTAGGAAGCCCCGAGCGCCCGGCCCGGGGCCTACCCATTATGTTTTTTATTTATCTTTTTTCCTTTTGTGCCGCGTCACGAGCCGCCTGCAATTCTCTATTCGCCTTTTGTAAAGCTGCATCCGCTCTTCTCACTACTGCTTCTTGATCAGATATTTGCTTTTGTATTTTTCGATATTCATATAACTCAAGCATATGCTCATTTACTACCCTTCTATCATAAACTAATGTTTTCTCTTCCCCTCTTGCATTTCTAAATGTTACAGAATTTAACTTCGTTAGATCTACAACTTTTCCATATGCATCTCTCATTTTCTTACGAATAGCAGCTACCACCTCATCTGTTAATCTATCTGGTATATTTTCACCTTTTTTTATCCGCACTGTTAAATCCCAATCGCTTCCAAGCCAATTCCAATCAATGCTTTCAATGGCGTTGTAGACTTTTACGGATTCTTCTCCTTCTAAAGCATCCCTTTGCGCCTTCAGCTCAGCTAGCCTGCTTTCAGCTTGCGTCTTATCTTTATTCGCATTTACTTGAGCAACTGTTTTTTCTATTACTTTTCTACCTAATCCTATAAGCTTATGGTTAAACTCCGCCACATTATCATAAACTATAACACCGTACATTATATTTTTATAATTAGTATCATCCTCAGGATCATAAAAAAGATTTATGACGCCACCTTTAGCATCTTTCATTCTTATAGAGTCAATTTTGTCTACACTGATTCCATATGTCGTAGCAATATGTTCTATCAAGTCATCATTTAATAAAACTCCATCCAGAACATTTCCAAATTCTATACTGTCAATGGTAACCTCTAAATCATAATTGTGAAACCAATTTGTATGCTTTATTTTATCCTTTGTGATAGCAGCTTTCATATCTTCCGTATCTGGAACTTTTTGACCAGAATCATTAGTTTTAGCCCTAGCTAAAATACCTGCCATAGCATCTGAAGCTACTTTAGTATCTTCAGAGCTGCCGTCAGCACTAGAACTACGGGACGTTCCTCCACTTGATCCCCAATTAAATCCACCTGTGCCGGGAAATGCACTAGAACCGCTGCCGAATCCAGTCCAACCTCCAGAGTTATCAGTTTTTTCGCCTGTACTTTCGCCTGCTCTCTCGATTGCGTTCAGGTCTATCCCAGCGAACGGGTCTGGTGCGTTAGGATCCAACTTACCTAATACAGGTGTTGAGTTAGTTCTCTCCAACTTGCTATTATTCCCATTTTCTCTTGTGATTGCAGAGGTCGAGTTAGCCCTTCGCGGCGCGCTACTACGTCTATTTATCGTGATTGATGGTGCACTTGCTCTTACTTCTCCATTTTCGGTAGTAGAAGCGTTAGGATCAACATTTTCATCGCTATTTTCTAAAATAGGTGCTCTTACTTCTCCATCTACAACACCCCTACCTAATTTAGACTGCGGTGTTACAGACCTACCCTGCGCCACACTTTGTGCAGGCCTTTTTTGTAAGCTACTTTTTAGGTTTTTAGCTTTTTTCGTTGTACTGCTTTCACTTTGTTTTTCCTGCGAGGAAGCATTTTCAGCGTCTTTTCCCACGCTATCTTCCTCTTTTTCGTTATCCAAAGTTACCTCCTGGGTCGTATTATTCTCTGATGCTTTGTTAAAGTCTGCAATATTAAAAGCCGTAGCTGCAGCAAAAGATAACATCAAAGTCCCCATAAGACCAATACCTGCCGCACGAGCGGATAATCCCCCGCTAACGTTTTGCACTTCTTCTTCACTTAATGTACTCTGCACTTCTCTCATATAGCTAAGTAGCTCATCTTCTGTAAATTCAAAACCTTGCTCTCTCGCGATCGACACTATTCCTTTAGCTATAGATTCTTCGTTTGTGATTTGCCCTTTTTCGGTTCTCTCCCTCAATCCATCAAATTCTCTTTTTAAGTTTGCGTTTTTGTCTACCTCTCCATAAAATTTAACTATACTTTCTCTTGACATTTTATCTTCCTCCTAATTTTTGTTTTTTTAATTTTAAATAACCTAATCTACCAAATCTTCCAAACTAATAAAATTTTTATGTGCGTTTATATATCCTAACTCATCAGACTCACCCCTCTCTATGAAATGCTGCAACTCTAGCTTCTATTTGTTCTTTAATTCGGGCTAATTCACTCTCTGAATCATTATAATTTCTCTCTGCTACTTCTATTCGTCTCATTAAATTAAACTTACCGGATACTGCGCGTAAATAAATATCCATAAACGTTGTGTCATTTTCGATTCTCCTTTCACCACGTATATACTCTAATTTTTCCCCTCCATCATTTCCTATAAATGTTACAGTCCCTAGCCTACTCAAATCTAAGGTATCTCCAGTTTCTTGCATTTTTCTGCCCATCGCAGCTATCATTTCATTTGCCAATGTATATTGTATAGGTACTCCATTTTTTAATTTTACTATTATCTCATCACTCATTCCTTCTGCAGTTTCTATATTTCTTTTTTCTATAGTTTCCATTGCGTCATAGTATTTGTTAGCAGTTTCTACTTTCTTTGGTATATTTTCCCAGTATTTCAAATCAGTCACTTTATCAATAGCTTCTCTTCTCTTATCTACATAAGCCGATCTTAACTTTGAGAATCCACCGTCACATATGAACCTCACCACATTTCCTTCTGTCTTCGCTCCATACATGTAACTACGAAGTATATCGGTCCCACTGCACCTCAGTTTAACGCCACCTCCTCCGGGGTTAATGAACCTAATACGTCTCATAT
>JAFVAZ010000008.1 GCA_017480265.1 Clostridia bacterium | reverse complement strand
TGTGGTAATAAATTAGCAGTAAAATGTATTTTCAGGAAACCTTAAGTATTGTATAATAGACGTATAATAATAAAGTCAGGAGCACTTAAAGATGAAACTTTTGGTTCTGGATGGCAACAGCATACTTAATCGAGCTTTTTATGGGATAAAAGTATTATCAACAAAGGACGGCTTTTATACAAATGCTATTTATGGTTTTTTGAATATACTCATAAAGCTACAGTCTGAGGCTGCGCCCGACGCTGTGGCTATAGCCTTTGATATGAAGGCACCTACCTTCCGGCACAAAAAATACAGCGCCTATAAAGCCAAAAGAAAAGGCATGCCGGAGGAACTATATAAGCAATTTCCTGTTCTTAAGGAACTGCTGGGCTACCTGGGATATGCTATAGTGGAGAAGGAAGGCTTTGAGGCGGACGATATCCTTGGGACTTTAGCCCAAGCGTGCACAGATCGCGGAGAGACCTGTGTGATAGCTACTGGTGATAAAGACAGCCTGCAGCTGGTATCTAAGGATGTCTCTGTACGCATTACCAGCACAAAGTTCGGGAAGGCCGAGGTCACTTTATATGACGAAGCGAAAATCTTCGAGACATTTGGGCTCACTCCGGCACAGCTCATAGACCTCAAAGCTATACAGGGAGATACTTCCGACAATATTCCCGGAGTTCCCGGGATCGGTCAAAAAGGCGCTTTAGAATTAATGCAAAAATTTGGTTCGCTAGATTATATATACCAAAATATCGAGAACCTAGATATAAAGCCTGGCACAAAAAACAAGCTGCTTTTAGGCAAAGAAAGCGCTTACTTAAGCAAGGAGCTCGGCACAATCATCAAAAACGTACCCATAGATACCGAACTTGAGCATTACATCAAAAAGGACGGCTCCCCAGCAGAGGCTTCTCGTCTTTTATCTAAACTTGAGATGTTCTCTATGATACAAAAGCTGGGTTTGCCTTCTGCAGCAGAAGATATCGGTGACTCTATAGAGGAAGTCGTCGGAAAATTTAAAGTAAGCGTAAATCCGGACCTCACAAATGTATATGGAGAAATTTTACAGCAAGATTGTACGGTATTTCATGCGGATTTAGATCTAAAAGCTGCGGAATTTTTAAATTTCTCCATAGTGCTTAAAGATTGCATATATGTGATTGCTCCGCAGCAAGCAGGCTTTTTGGCTTTTGTGAAAAAATTCTTAGAAGATAAAGAAATAAAGAAGATTTCTTACAACGCAAAGAGTCTCTACTTCCTATGCGAAAGCCTAAAGATAGGCATTAAAAGTATAGACTTTGATATAACCTTGGCAGCTTATTTATTAAACTCTTCTTCTAAAGATTACGAACTTTCGCGGTTAGCTACAGAATATTCCGTAAAGGACGTGCTGATCGACGGTTTAGACGAAAAATCTGAGCTTTTTGATCTAGCTAAAAAAACTTCTACCATATATGCTTTATACGACATATTTAGCGAGAAGATAGCTCAACAAAACCTGGAGAGTCTACTAAAAAACATCGAGATCCCTTTCGCTCAAGTCCTCTCTGCTATGGAGTACGCAGGCGTTTGTATAGATAGGACTTCCCTTGAAAAGTTCTCCGAGAAGCTAACGCTAGAAACCAATAAATTGGAAGCCAAAGTAAAAAATCATCTGGGATCCAATATCAACATAAACTCCCCGAAGCAGCTCGGGGTAGCGCTCTTTGAAGATCTCGGTTTGCCTGCCAAAAAGAAAACCAAAAGCGGATACTCAACAAGCGCAGAAATACTGGAATCTTTGCGCTATACTCACCCAGTGATTGATTCGCTCTTGCAATATAGGACTTTATCAAAACTAAAATCTACATACTGCGACGGTTTGTTGGGTGCTATTGCCAAAGACGGCAAAATTCACTCTACATTCAACCAAACAGAAACAAAAACAGGCCGAATAAGCTCAACCGAACCCAACCTGCAAAATATCCCTGTTAGGACGGAATTGGGTAAGGAATTCCGAAAGTTTTTTGTAGCTAAAGATGGCTGCCTGCTTGTAGACGCGGATTATTCTCAGATAGAGCTTCGTTTATTGGCGCATCTGGCGGATGACTCAAATATGATCTCGGCTTTTAAAGAAAACCTAGATATACATCAGATAACCGCCTCGGAAGTTTTTGGGTTGCCTTGCGATCTAATTAACTCTACTCTAAGGAATCGAGCAAAAGCTGTCAATTTCGGCATTATTTATGGCATCGGAGCTTTCTCTTTGGCTAAAGATATCGGCGTCAGCATAAAGGAAGCTGATACGTACATCAAAAACTACTTCTCGCATTATGCTAGCGTAAAAAACTATATGCAAAAAGCCATAGAAGCAGCTAAGACCTGTGGCTTTGCTCAAACAATGTTTGGCCGGCGCCGATATTTACCGGAACTAAAGTCCTCAAACTTTAACCTTAGGGCTTTTGGCGAAAGGGTCGCCAGAAATATGCCAATACAAGGCTCTGCTGCTGATATAATCAAGATCGCTATGATAAACGTCCAGAAAGCTCTGCAAAAAGAAGCTTTAAATGCCAAAATCATCTTGCAGGTTCACGATGAAATAATCGTAGAATGTGCAGAAAATCAGGTGGACAGAGTAAAAGAGATACTGGAGGATAACATGCAAAACGCCGTCAGCTTGAGGGTCCCACTAATAGCTGAAGCTCACGCCGGCAAGACTTGGTACGATGCTAAAGATTAACCTTTTCTGTGTGGGTCGGTAAATTTATAAAAAGGAAGAAGATGAAAGCAATGAAAATAGTGTTCATATGTACAGGTAACACTTGCAGAAGCCCCATGGCTGAAGTGATCTTTAAACATTTGATCCAAAAGAACCATCTGCAGGATATATCTTGTACCAGCGCGGGGATCTCCGCAAAAAGCGGTCAAAAGGCCAGCCGCAACGCCATAAAGGTTTGCAAGGAGTGGGATCTGGACTTAACTAAACATACAGCTAAAAATATATTTGATATCCAAATTGAAGACTACGATCGCTTTGTAGCAATGAACGAAACTCACCTGGAAATCTTGAAAACTTTAGGCGTACCTGGAGATAAGATCTGTGTTTTGGGGAATTCCATAGCAGATCCCTTTGGAGAAAATCTAGACGCATACCGTAAATGCCGCAACGAGATCACCGATTCGCTGAAAAAACTGATATTGGATATAAAAAATGGAAGCTGATATGGAAAAAATCAGATTTGAGAAAATGGCTACACCGCATATAGCCGATATCGCATTGCTTGAAAAAGTTTGCTTCAGTGAGCCATGGTCCGTGGAGTCTCTGAAGGCAGAGCTAAAAAATAGGTATGCTTACTTCTTTGTGGCCACTTGCGGCCAGAAGCTCTTGGGCTATATAGGGTCGCACTGCTACGGCGATGAGTGCTACCTTACTAATATAGCTATTTTCCCTGAATTCCAACGGCAAAAAATTGGAAGTGCATTGCTAGAATTTTTCATCGATTATATGAAAACTAGGTGCAAGTTTATATCGCTGGAAGTGAGGGAATCTAACTTGCCTGCTATAAAATTATACGAGAAGTTTACCTTCCAAAAAATAGCTACCCGCAAGGATTTCTACAGAAAGCCGCAGGAAAACGCGCTGATTTACACTCTATTCTTCGATTAATGGTCTTTATAAAGAAAGGAGCCCAAATGATAATATTAGCTATAGAAAGTTCGTGCGATGATACCGCAGCAGCTGTAGTGCAAGACGGACAAAAAATCTTATCATCCGTCGTGGCTTCGCAAATAGAAAAACACCAAAAATTCGGCGGCGTGTTCCCGGAATTAGCCTCCCGAAACCATATTGCAGCTATCTCACAAATAACAGAATCTGCTCTGTCTCAAGCTAAATTGCGCCTTGACGACATCGATGCTTTGGCGGTAACCCACGCTCCGGGCTTGATTGGTTCGCTATTGGTAGGTGTAAACTTCATAAAAGGGCTCTCCTTATCTACCGGTCTCCCTGTCATCCCCGTGCACCACCTAAGGAGCCACATAGCTGCCAATTATTTATCTGATCCACAGTTTTCGCCACCTTTTCTATGCTTGGTGGTATCCGGCGGCCACAGCCACATAGTAGAGGTAAAGGATTACTGTCAGTTCAAAGTAATAGGCAAAACCAGAGATGATGCAGCAGGAGAAACCTTTGATAAAGCCGCCAGAAGCTTAGGGTTGCCGTACCCCGGCGGAGTTTTGCTGGATGAATTAGCAGAACTAGGGAACGAAGATGCGTTTAAATTCAGTAAACCTAAGCTGACCGACTCTGGGTACGACTTCAGTTTTTCCGGTCTAAAGACTTCTATAATTAATCAGATTCATAATCTACAGCAAAAAAAAGCTCCTATCCCTACAAATGACCTGTGCGCCTCATTCCGCAAGGTGGTTGTTGATTATTTGCTCGGGAATTTCATCAAAGCTGCAGAGGATTTGCACTACCGCAAACTAGCTATAGCCGGCGGAGTTTCTGCTAATTCATTATTGAGGCAAAATCTGAGTAAAATCTGCACACAAAGGGACTGGCACCTCTCTATGCCTGAAAAATCCTTATGTGGCGACAACGCCTCTATGGTTGGGGCTCAAGCATATTTTGAGTTCCTCCGTGGTAATATAGCAAACTTCAGCCTGAACGCCTTTGCTAATATGTCTATAGAGGACGTTATCTTCTTTTAAATTTTACTTTTCTCTTTTTTACCGCAAAGTTCACCACAACGCAAAAAAGCTGCTAAACCATAAAGTTTTGACAGCTTTTTTGCGTTTTTTGAAAGGAAAAAACTTATAAAGTAAAATATTAATTGAACATTCATTGTCACACATGGTGGAGGTAAGCGGGATCGAACCGCTGACCCCCTGCTTGCAGGGCAGGTGCTCTCCCAGCTGAGCTATACCCCCTCATTGTATTACCATTTTATTATACCATATGTTTTTTTATTTTGCAATATTCTTTCTTATTTTTTTAAAAAATTTCTTTAAAATTTCTTCGCATTCTTCTTTCAGTATCCCAGAATCCACTTGCGGCTTATGGTTAAACCCCAGATCAAATAGATTAACCTTTGACCTGACCGCACCTGCTTTTGGGTCTAGCGCTCCAAAAAAGACTTTCCTGATCCTCGCATTTATAATAGCCCCGGCGCACATGGGGCACGGCTCCAGCGTTACATATAGGTCACAATCAAGGAGCCTCCACGATCCTAGCTTCTTGCAAGCTTTCTTTATGGCTTCTACCTCGGCGTGATGCAATGCATTTTTCTTTTTTTCTCTTTTATTTCGCCCGGAAGATATAATTTTTCCGTTTTTTACGAGCACTGCCCCTACCGGCACTTCTCCTTCTTTGGCTGCCTTTTTGGCCAGTGCTAGGGCCTTTTTCATGTACTTTTCTGCTTTTTGTTCCTCGTGCTCATTTCTTTTTTCTTTCATAATGTCCTCTTTGAAGTATACTCGGCTCTAAATTGCTCTTAATGAAAAATAAAACAAAGCTAAAACTTCCATTATAAACAGTGCCATACCAGGATTAAATATAAATGCATTCCATTTGTCACTTAGTTTAAAATTATTATCCGCGCTACTTTTTTTGAAAAAGCTTAGCACTTTAAACTTTACTTTTAGTATATTTTTTAGAGCAAAATACAAAATGTACACTAAAGATATTATGCTCAAAACAAGGTATACTGCCGATAGCACGGCACTTATCTCTTCATTTGACTTAAAGAGTGTAGATATCCCCACTAAAAAATTATTCAAAAAGTGGATAATAACCGTAGGGACTATCGACCCCTCTTGCAGTGCTATATATCCAAAATACAACCCCAACAAGAATGCAAATAGAAACTGTTCGATATTGCCATGCAGCAAAGCAAATAGCAACGACGATGCAACAACTGCAAACTTGCCGCCGTATGGTTTTAGCTCATTTAAGATTACCCCCCTGAAAACAAATTCTTCCGCTATAGCCGGCACGACATTGTATTCTATGATAGATAAAAATATACTCATCGCACTGCTACCGTAATAAAAATTAGGCGAAGGGGAAGAAATATGCGTGGATTTTAATATATTGATAAGAAAATACGTTATTACATTTGCTATCATAGAGCCAAAAAAGCTAATTAAAATATATTTAAACAGGTTGCATTTTTTGTACTTAAAATTTACTACATCGCTTATTTTTGACCTAGATGACATTAGCAATAGGTAAAAAATACTAACTGGGACCAATAAGTAAATCATTATGTCAAATATTTTCACCTGTGCATCTCTTGCACGGGTTAAGGATATTATATTAAGAAACCTATCTACGTATAGAAATAAAATAACCTCTATAACAACCATCAAAAACAGAAAGAATCCTATTATGCTGGCTGTTTTCCTTAATCTTTTTTCCTTATTTTCCATTCTCAAAAGCTCCAATTCGTATTTCTCAGTGCGTCTATATTCTCCTTATAATTACCAAGAAAAAAGATACTATTGCCCGCTACGAATATCTCCGCACCTGCACCTTTTACTATATTCACATTTTGAGGATTTATTCCACCATCTACTTCTATTTTTACTGGTAGATGCTTTTCATCTATTATTTTTTTCAATTCTACTACCTTCGATAACGTGTAGCTTAAAAATCTCTGTCCGCTAAAGCCCGGCTCCACCGTCATAACTAAGACTATATCTACATACCGCAGAAATGGCAAAATCTCTTCTATATTTGTGTTTGGTTTTAGTGCTATGCCAGCTTTTTTGTCCGCTTTTTTTATTTCTTTTATGTTCTTTTCTACGCACTCCGTGCTCTCTACATGGAAGGTAACAATATCCGCCCCTGCTTTGATGAATTCCTCTATGTAGTTTTCCGGATCTTTTATCATTAAGTGTACATCTAGAGGTAAATCTGTGCATTGCCTTACACTCTTCACCACAGGTATACCAAAGCTTATATTGCGCACAAACTGTCCATCCATCACATCTAGATGTATCCAGTCTGCTCCTGCACTTTCTAGCTTTTTTATTTCTTTTCCTATTTTCAAAAGGTCTCCTGATAAAATAGACGGTGCTATTAACATTTTATATCACTTCTCCATCTTTTGCATTTTATTTGAATTTAGCTTTTTGTAACTTTTTCTTCTTTGGTTAGATGCATTGCGATATCTCCCCAAATAATACGATCACGTTTCTTTTGGCTGCTCTTCGGAGCTGTTTTCTGGTTCATCTTCGTGCGGCACAGTAGCTACAGCTACGATCTTATTTCCACTATTGATCTTCATGACCCTCACCCCCTTAGACGGACGAGAGCATTCTCGTATATCGCTTACTTTTATTCTTATGATTATCCCATCTTGAGATATCATTATGACATCTTCTTCTAAGCTGACAACTTTGATAGTCGCAACCTCTCCATACTTTTCTACGTGGTAGTTTGTGATCCCTTTGCCCGCACGGGACTGTAGTCTATAATCTGACAGCTGAGATAACCTGCCGTAGCCGGTTTCAGAGACAGTCAGAGCCAACATGCCCTCTTTGGCTATTGCCATCCCTACAACTTCATCGTTTGGCTTCATATTGATAGCTCTCACGCCTCTAGCCGTCCTGCCTACTACCCTTACATCTGTTTCTTTAAACTTGATAGCCATTCCTTTCTTGGTTGCCAGAAGGATATCATCCTGCCCTTCTGTCATTTTCACCCAGACCAACTCGTCGCCTTTGTCGATATCTATAGCTATCAAACCTCCTTTTCTGGCTGTATCATAAGCAGAAAGGACAGTTCTTTTTATTATACCTTGTTTGGTGACCATCACGAGGAATCTATTCTCATTAAATTCCGGTACTTGGACTATTGAGGTAACTTTTTCGTCTGCCGATATTGGTAATAGATTGGCTATGTTGGTCCCCTTGGAGTTTCTGGAACCTTCCGGGATTTCATAGCACTTCAGCCTATAGACTCTACCGAAGTTAGTGAAAAACAACACATAATCGTGGCTATTCATGACCAGCATATCTGTAGCTATGTCTTCTTCTCTGCGTGTCATGCCAGAGATGCCTCTGCCGCCCCTTTTTTGTATTTTGTATGTATCGGTTTTTTGCCTCTTTATGTACCCAAAGTTGGTCAGAGTCAATACGCATTCTTCCTGAGGGATGAGATCCTCTACGTCTACTTCTCCTGTGATAGGCATGATCTGAGTCTTTCTCTCGTCTCCAAATTTACGCTTTATCTCCAGGATCTCTTGTTTTAGGATAGATAGAAGTAAATTTTTATCAGATAAAATCTCCCTGTATTCTTTTATTTTTTCTGCTAAAGATTTTAACTCGTCCTCTATTTTCCCTCTTTCTAGCCCGGTTAACTGCCCCAGCCTCATCTGGACTATCGCTTGGGCCTGTATATCATCCAGGTCAAATTCTTGCATGAGGTTATTTTTACCTTCTGCTATAGATTTAGACCCACGCAAGATTTCTATAACGCGGTCGATATTATCTATGGCGATCTTCAGACCTTCCAATACATGCGCTCTATCCAAAGCCTTCTGCAGGTCAAAGTTGGTCCTTCTTGTTATAACTTCTACCTGAAAATCAATATAATTCTCCAGTATATCCTTCAGTGTTAATATCTTCGGCTCACCGTTTACTATCGCCAGCATGATTACGCCAAAGGTTATCTGCATCTGCGTGAAAGAATAAAGTTGATTTAAAATGATCTGAGGTGAAGCTTCCCGCTTTAGCGTTATCTCTACATGCATGCCGTCTCTGTCGGAGTGGTCCTCTATGTTTGATATCCCTTCTATTTTTTTATCTTTGACCAATTCCGCTATGCTTTCGCAAAGTCTGGCTTTATTTACCTGGTATGGGAGCTCCGTGACTACTATCTTAAATTTATTTTTATCTTCTACTATCTCAGCACAAGCCCTTACTGTTATCTTGCCTCTGCCTGTGGTATAAGCCGAACGAATCCCCGCCTGCCCCATTATCAAAGCTCCTGTAGGGAAATCCGGCCCCTTGATGTGTTGCATGATATCTTCTAGATTGCTCTCAGGGTTGTCTATCACGCAGCATATCGCGTCTATTACTTCGTTCAGATTGTGCGGCGGGATATTGGTAGCCATCCCTACAGCTATCCCAGTAGATCCATTTACAAGCACATTTGGGAATCTAGACGGCAGCACCGTAGGTTCTTTTAGCCGATCATCATAATTTGGCATAAAGTCAACTGTATCTTTATCTATATCTGTAAGCATCTCTGTAGAGATCTTGCTCATGCGCGACTCTGTATACCTATACGCTGCAGGTGGATCACCATCTACCGATCCAAAGTTCCCGTGACCATCTACCAGCATATATCTCATAGAGAAATCTTGCGCCAAACGCACCAATGCGTCATATACCGAAGCATCACCATGCGGATGATACCTACCCAATACGGAACCCACCGTATCTGCGCACTTTCTGTAGGCTTTATCCGGTCCTAGACCATTTTCAAAAAGTGTGTACAATATCCTCCTGTGGACAGGCTTCAGGCCATCTCTTACATCCGGCAATGCCCTGGAAACTATTACAGACATAGAATAATCTAGAAAAGATTTTTTCATCTCTTTTTCTATATCTACTTCTATTATTTTAGGATCAATTGTTTTATTTTCTTCCATATTCAAAAGCCACCTCTTGTATCATTTAACCTTTCTTGTTCTTTTTCTTGGTAATCTTTATCTTTGCTTTTATTCGTCATTCGAATTCTCCGAAATAGGTTTTGTCCCGGCTATCAGCATTGCTTGGACGTCTGGCAAAAATTCGGGTTCTATGGCTCTAGTGGGTATAATGAAAACCCTCTGCTTTGGCAAATAAATCAGAAACATATTTTTAAATTCTTCAAAAAAATTCGTTCCGTCAAGTGGGATATCTATCTTCCGGGTGTCGGTTTCTACGGAGATCTCATTCGGGAAGATTTCCACAGAGAGCTTCTTTTCCGGGGAGATTTTTTTATACCGTAATTTCTTTAAAAACAAATGCAAAACATCGAAGGCCCAGAGAAAGAATAGCGCTAAAAACAAGCTAAAAAATATAAGAAATCCTTTTTTGTACGTCTTGAAAAATAGCACAAAGGCCACCATTGTCATCATCCCAAGCGTGATCTCACCCAAAATTTTGATGTTTTTGTTTATTCCGCAGTGCTTTATGCAATTAAAGATCTCGTCTCGCGTTAGCGCATAGTTTATCTTGATCCCTGCATTTTGCTCCTCATATTCTAGTGCATCGTCATCTTCCACAAACTCTGCCTCTGAGCCATCCCAGTTGGAGTCTTCCTCTTTTTCTTCTTTTCCCTCCGGGGATCCATCTTCTTCTGCTAGGCTTTTTTCTATCTCTTCTTCACTCGTTTTCATTTCCTCCAGGTCTAGCCCTGCCGTCCCGCCTGGTTTATCTAATTCAACATTTTCTCGCTCTTTCATACCGGTTTCTCCTTTTGTTAACGAATTTTTCCCGTGATATATGGCTTTATACGTCAAGATTCTGGACGTATCTAGCGTTTTTTTCTATGAATTCTCGCCTTGGTTCTACTTTATCACCCATCAGTATTGTAAATATCTCATCTGCTGAAGCTGCATCCGCCAGCTCCACTTTCAGCATAGTCCGGCGTTCTGGGTCCATAGTAGTCTCCCACAGCTGTTCCGAATCCATCTCTCCCAGGCCTTTATAACGCTGGATATCCGCGTTGCCGCCTAGATCCTTCAAGATCTGATCTCTTTCTTCGTCACTATATGCATAAAGATGCTTTTTGTTTTTCGTGATTCTATACAGCGGCGGCCTAGCTATGTATATGTGCCCTTGCTCTACTATAGGCTTCATAAATCTAAAGAAAAACGTAAGCAAAAGCGTCCTTATATGCGAACCATCCACGTCGGCATCTGCCATGATTATAATCTTGCCGTATCTCAACTTCGATATATCAAATTCGTCGCCTATCCCGCACCCAAGCGCCGTCACTACCGGCATTAATTTTTCGTTGCCGTATACTTTATCAAGCCTTGCCTTTTCCACGTTTAGCATTTTACCCCACAGAGGCAATATTGCTTGGAATTTTCTATCTCTACCACATTTAGCAGAGCCGCCCGCGGAGTCTCCCTCTACTATGTATATCTCTGTTTCGCTAGGGTCCCTAGACTGGCAATCCGCCAATTTGCCTGGCAAAGAAGCTGACTCCAGAGCTGTTTTTCTGCGGACCAAATCCCTTGCTTTTCTGGCTGCATCTCTGGCTCTAGCTGCAGAGATAGCTTTCTCAAAGATAGCTTTAGCCGTAGCAGGATTCTCCTCCAGATATGTTCGAAGTTTTTCGTTTACTAAGCTATCTACCAGCGAGCGTATCTTTGTGTTCCCCAATTTTGTCTTTGTTTGCCCCTCAAACTGCGCTTCTGTGAGCTTAACACTTATTATCACTGTTAAGCCTTCTCGCAGATCTTCTCCTGTGAAGTTTCTGTCGTTTTCTTTCAATATATTATAATGGCGAGCATAATCGTTCATAACTCTGGTCAGAGCCCTCTTGAAGCCTTCTTCGTGTGTACCGCCGTCCGTAGTGTGTATGTCATTAGCAAAAGATAACATCAGGTCATTGTAGCTATCATTGTATTGCATAGCAATCTCGATCTGCACTTCGTCCTCTATGGATGCAGAAAACGATATCACATCCGGGTGTATCACCCCAAGTGCGCGCTTTTTGTGTATATACTCCACAAAGCTTGCTATGCCGCCTTGGTAGCAGAATACTTCTTGCTTCTTTTCGTCTTGATCTCTTGCATCCACCAACTCTATGCTTAGTCCAGCATTTAAGAAAGCTTGCTCTCTTAATCTAGTCGCCAAAATCTCATAATCATAGACGGTTGTCTCCGTGAAGATTTCTCTATCGGCTTTAAAAGATATCTCTGTGCCTTTTTTTTCTGTATCTCCTATCACCTTCATCTCTGCGCAAGGGATGCCCCTTTGGAACTTTTGGTAATATATCTTACCCGCAGCGTACACTTTTACTTCAAGCCATTCCGAGAGTGCATTCACTACAGAAGCCCCCACGCCATGCAGACCACCGGAAACCTTGTATCCGCCACCACCAAACTTTCCTCCTGCGTGCAGGATAGTAAACACAACCGTAAGCGCCGGTATCCCCATCTTTGGGTGGATCCCCGTAGGTATTCCTCGACCGTTATCTGTTATGCGTATTATGTCATCCGGCAAGATCTCTATCGTGATCTCGCTACAGAAGCCAGCCAGAGCCTCATCTATGGAGTTGTCCACTATCTCATATACCAGATGATGCAGTCCCCGTGGTCCTGTGGACCCTATATACATTCCTGGCCTTTTCCTCACGGCCTCTAAGCCTTCCAGCACTTGTATTTCGCTGGCACCATATTCGTTTATTTTATTTTCTTTTTCCAAGGATAATCCTCCTTCAATCCTTATCATAATTAGGTTTTTGATATCTTTTAGTGTAAAATCTCGCTTTGTAGTAAATCTCTCATTCTTTCTTTAGTACTATTGTTCTGGGGACTAGTAGATAAAAACATAGGTATAGAAGAGATGTGATGAGGCTCCCTAGCAAAAACATCCTCGCTATAAAACTAAAGAACAAAAAGCTCACTGTATTAGATATAAGCAAAATTAAGATGAATGTGTTTATATCTTTACTGATTTTGACCTTTGCGCTTCCTTTGCAATCTTTACAATAAAAGTTCAGATTTTCTTTTATGTTGATCGCCTCAAAGAACCCTACGGTCCTGCCGCAATATGGACACTTTAATTTCTTTTTCTTCATTTTTATGCACCTATTTTTTATTTTTATTCAAGGTTGCTGCGTTCAATGGGCTCAATATCACTTTCATATCGCTCCTTGGCGCTTTTTCTTTTTTGCATATAACAAAGGACCTTGGTATTTCATCCGAGATAACTTCTACTTTTTTCTGCCTCTCATTATTTTTTAGGAAGTCCCTCGTTGTCCTCTTTATCGTAGTCGTATCCAGGTCAAAGATGCCTATGATATCCCCCGCGCTTACGACTTTATTTTTGCCAAGTTGTATAAATATATTGATCCCAACCTTTTCTCTGTTTTTTGTCCTTACAAGTGCTCCTCTAATATATTTTACCATCTTTTACTTCAAAAGTCTTTCCATCTGCCATCTTACCAATATCTTCAGGTTCACAGCAAGTTATAAATACCTGCCTATCATGTATCGAATTCAAAATGAAATCCTGTCTGTTTGCATCCAGTTCGCTCATCACGTCGTCGAGTAATATCACTGGTGTTTTGCCGCAAATTTTTTTAATCAACTCAGCTTCAGCCAACTTTAGCGATAATACTGCGGACCGCTGCTGTCCCTGAGAGGCAAAGCTTCTGGCTTTTTTATCGTCTATATACACCTCAAAATCGTCTCTGTGGGGACCTATGAGCGTATATCCCAAGAATAGTTCCTCCTGTTTTGCACTTTCTAGCTTTTTTATTATAAATGATGCCATTTCGTCTAGCGATAGAATTTTGTCGATATTCAAAAATTCCCTCGGGACAGCATTTGAGTAGTAGTGTAAGCGCAATGTTTCTTTTTCTTTTGTGAAGTTTCTGTATATACATTCTGTACTCTCTTTTAGTGAATTTACGTATTGTATTCTAAATTTGACTATCTCAGCTGCTTTTTTTGCAAGCTTTTCATTCCACACAAAGAGTGTTTCGATCAAACCTGGCTGTTTTTTTATGCTTTTCAGTAGTTGGTTGCGCTGATTCAAGATGTGATTATAAACAGTGACGTTTTTTGCATACATTGGGTACATCTGACAAATGGTAGTATCTAAAAATTTTCTCCTACACCCCGGCCCCTCCTTGATTAACGATAAATGCGACGGTGAAAATATAACTGAACAGAACTTGCCAACATAGTCGCTTGGCGATTTTTTTAAAACTTCATTCACATAGGTTTTTCTTTTTGGTTTAGATATTTCTATTTTTAGATCTTGATCCCTTTTTTCTGCAAATAGTTTCATGTTTACTTTGGCGTATTGCTCTTTGAATTTAATCAAATCTAGGTCCTTAGCACTACGGAAGGATCGCCCTCCTGTAAAGATCCAGATCGCTTCCAGTAAGTTTGTTTTGCCTTGCGCGTTTTCTCCGTAGATCACGTTTACACCTTCACTCGGCTCGATAAAACCGCGTGATAAGTTTCTAAAATTCTCGTACTCTATTTTTTTGATATTCACTTTTACTTAGTCCTTACAGTATACTCACAATCTCCAAATTTAACTACGTCATTTTCATAAATTTTCTTGCCATTTACTTTGCAGATTTTATCATTCACAGACACCAAACCGAGTTGTATCACATTTTTTGATTCTCCCCCTGTTTCTACATCTCCCGCTAGCTTTAGCAATGACGAAAGCTTTATGAATTCAGTATTTATTTTTATCTCTTTATTCATCTGCTTTGAGCCTTACCGGTAATACTAAAAACACAAAGGATTCATTCTCGGCGGGCAAGATTTTGAATGGACTTAACGGGCCGCTTACATGCACGCGAATCTGATCTGTATCTGTATTTTTCAAAGCATCTAGCAAATATTTATTATTAAATCCTATTTCAAGATCTTCGCCAGTTATTTCTACCTGGAATTCATCATTAGCCCGCCCCAGCGAAGTTATACAGGAAATTTTAGCATTATTATCGCTAAATATGCACCTTATCGGGCTTTTTAGCCTATCTGTTATGACTAAAGACGCCCTCTCTACGCTTTCTATAAAATCTTTAGTTTTCATAATAAGCTCTGTTGTCTTATCTACAGGGATCGCTGAGTTGTAATCTAAGAAATCCCCCTCCAGGAGCCTAGAAACAATGCAATAGTTTTCTGTTTTTAATATAATGTGCTTTTTGCCTACAGAGATTTTTATCTCTTCGTCATTATCGGATATCAGCTTTAGGATCTCGTTCAAAGTTTTGCCCGGCACTACAAACTTGACCGTACAGTCAGTTTCAGGGATTTTCTCCGTTCTCTTGGCTAATCTATATCCATCTACAGATACAAGCGTTATCTCGCTGTTCTTTATATCGAATAACGTTCCTGTGTTTATGGGCTTTTCGTCTGTATCGGCTACTGCAAATATCGTTTGTCTTATCATACTCTTTAAGACATTAGATGTTATCTTTATGCTCGATAAACTACTAATCTCCGGTAGATCCGGGTAATCATCTTTTGAAATCCCTATTATTGAGAATTTACTTGTCCCGCTGATTATTGTGGCTATTAATTTATCGTCAACTGCTATTGTTATATTATCATCTGGTGCCCGCCTGATGATATCTGAGAGGATCTTTGCGCCTAATACGATACCTCCTTCTTCGTGTACGTCTGCTTTTATTTTTGTAGTTATCCCAAGCTCTAGGTCATACCCGCACAATAAGATTTCATCTCCGTATGTTTTGATGAGTATCCCTTCAAGTGCTGTCAAGCAAGATTTACTGGATACTGCGTGTTGAACATTCAACACAGCCTCCAGCAGATTTTGTTTTTTACAGGTTATTTTCATTTTGAGCAACTCCTCTTTGAATAATATTAAATAATATAAATTATTTTTTAGTAACAGTAGTAGGCTTTGTTGATTTGTTGAAACAAGCCCTAAAGCTTAATAACGTGTCGTTCTCGGTTATTTCTTGATGTTGATATTTTGTGGATGATGAAATACTTTTTAACTCATAAATTTTTAAATAAAGGAAAAGTTGAAAATTTATTGTTGATGATCTGTTAACATGTTGAAAAGAAATTTATAGAATTTTTTGTCCTTCAACGATACTTGTTGAAATGTTAAAGAATTATCAACACAGCCCAATGCTACCTATCGCGTATGTTTTTTATTATATCTGAGATCATGGCTTTCATCTTTTGGTCTTTTGCTTGTATCTTTTCTACTTGCTGGATAGCATAGACGATAGTCGAATGATCTCGCCCACCGAACTCTTCTCCTATAGCACTCATAGAAAGCTGAGTGATCTCCCTTGAGATATATATAGCGATCTGCCGAGCGTTAGATATATTGGCAGCTCTTTTGGAAGATCTTATATCTTCGGTAGAGACGCCAAAGGTCCTGGCAACTTCTTCAATGATCTTTTCTATGGTTAAAGGAGGCGGCTGGTCGTTATTGAGGATATCGGATATAGCGGCCTGAGCGGTAGATAAACTTGGCTTATCGCCCTGTAGTAAGTAATACGCCTTTAGTTTTTTTACTACGCCCTCCAGCTGACGGATATTGGTTTTTAGCTTTTCAGCGATGAATTCAGAGATATCATTTGGGATAGCAATATCTAAGATTTCAGCTTTTCTTTTTATTATAGCGATGCGTGTCTCAAAGTCAGGTGGCTGAATATCAGCTATAAGACCCCATTCAAAGCGTGTTCTGAGCCTATCTTCGAGCGTTTGGATCTCTTTAGGGGGCCTGTCCGAGGTGAGTACAATTTGCTTTTTGGCTTCGTATAGTGTATTAAAGGTGTGAAAGAACTCTTCTTGGGTCGAATCTTTTCCTGCTATAAACTGGATGTCGTCGACCAACAGAATATCCGTTTGCCTGTATTTTTGATGAAACTCCCTGGTGGCGCCTTTTCTAATGGAGTCTATGAGTTCGTTGGTAAAATCGTCCCCCTTTATGTATAAAGTTCGCATATCGGGGTGTGTTTTCTTGATATCGTTGCATATAGCGTACAGAAGGTGAGTTTTGCCAAGCCCAGAGTTACCGTAAATAAACAAAGGGTTATAAGAACCAGCGGGATTGGCGGCTACAGCCAGAGAAGCGGCGTGGGCAAATTTATTGGAAGAGCCAACTATATAAGTATCGAAGGTAAGTTCCTGGGCAGAATCTATTGCTAATTTATTGGCTGGTTGCGATTCATTAGATCTTTCAGAAGCTGATGTTATAAAGCATAAGTTGATATTGCTGGAACCGAATATTTCTTCGAAGGCGCTATTCAAAAGTGGCGTATAGCATCTGGTTAAAGTCTGTCTGTGGAATTCGTTGGGAACGAGCAGTTTAGCGTCACCGGTATCGAAATCTATTGCCACAGGTTCAATTCTACTGATCCAAGTTTTATATGCTACGTCGGTTATCCTTGTTTTGCAGTAATCGCAAATAAGTTTCCATGTTTCAGTAAAGGATTCCATAAAAAATTTTTTAGCCTCCAATTTTTAATTTTATTTTAAAGAAAATTAAAATTTTGTTAATCGTTTAACTAAAATTAAAAGATAAAAAAATGGACAAACATATATAGATCTATGGTAGCACAAAAAATCTATTTTTTCAAATAAGCTAAACCTCCGGACACAAGTTGGATTAAGGGGCAAAAGCAGTAAAAAGGGGCAAGAGAAGATAAGCGGAAAAAATGTTATTTAGTTAAGATTCCATAAAGATCCTGCGTATTAAGGTTTTGAGGATTTAATATTGGAAAACCATAAAGAAAAACAACTTGACAAAGACGTAGGGGCTACTATATAATAATAAAAAAAGTAAAAATTTTGAACGGGGAGGTATTTTTTATGTTGAGAACCTATCAACCCAAAAAGCTCCACAGACAAAAGGAGCATGGGTTCAGAAAGAGAATGTCTGATAGAAACGGTAGAAAAGTATTGGCGCGCAGAAGAAGAAAAGGCAGAAAGCGTTTGTCGTACTAGTTGAGTTGAGGCCGCTCATGCTTTACGAGTGGTCTTTATTTATTAAAATAACCGAACCAGAGGACATTTATTGATATGGTTAAGTTAGTATCTGTAAAAAAGCGAAAAGACTTTAACAAGGTATATTCTAGGGGTAAAAACTTTGTGGCGAGGGACCTGGTTGTGTATGTCTACAGTAACTACAAGAAAGGCATAAGAGTGGGCATAACCGCAAGTAAAAAAGTGGGGAACTCACCAGAGAGAAACCGGGCCAGGAGGATCATCAGAGAAGCTGCAAGGAATATACTCTCAGAGATCACGGGAAACTATGATATAATTTTTGTGGCGAGGCAGGGCATAAAGAATGCAAAAAGCACCCAGCTTCACAAAATTATGGAAAAAAGTGTTCGTAAACTTATCTTTGATGTAGAGAAGTCAAAGTATGACCGAAAAGGCAGATATCATGAAAAAAATAAATAATCTGATTAAAAATATGATAATAAACGCAATTAGATTTTATCAAAAGAACATCTCGCCCCAAAAGCCACTGCGATGTAGATTTTACCCCACTTGCTCACAATATGCGATAGAGGCAATAGAACGACTAGGGATTTGCAGGGGAATTGGTTTGGCGGTGTGTAGATTGCTTCGCTGTACTCCGCTTTTTAGCGGTGGGTATGATCCCGTACCGGATATAAAAAGCAAGAAAAGAAGAAAACTATAATAGTAACATACGGAGGGTTTTATGCAGTTTTTGTTCAATATAGGAAATAGCATAGGTCAATTTATTGGGTACATATTATGGCTTTTTTTTGATTTATTTGATAATTACGCTTTGGCTGTTGTGTGCTTTACTATTTTTGTAAAAGCATGTATGTTTCCTTTTGATATCAAAGGCAGAAAAGCCATGGTAAAATCAATGAGGTTAAATAAAAAGAGGCTGGAATTAGAAAAGAGATATAAAAGTGATCGACAGAAGCTAAACGAAGAAATAACCAAACTATATCAAAAGGAAGGGATAAACCCTGCCGGTGGATGTTTGCCGCAGTTTATACCGATGTTTGCTTTTATGGGCGTTTTATTCTCTATAGCGCAGCCTTTGACTAATATGTTTCATATATCTGCAAATAAAATCGCTGAAGCTGTAAGTATATTAAAGCCATTAGTTGGCGAGAAGGTGAACTTTAACTCATACTACTCGCAGTTGAATGTTATTAAATATTTTCCGGCATATCAAGATTCTCTGCTGATGTTTAATGATACCGAAAAAAACGCGATAGCAGATTTTAATAAAGGCTTTCATCTTTTTGGGCTGGATCTGAGCTTAACGCCTAACGGCAGCTCTTTTTTAGATTTCATTTGGATTTTACCGGTCCTTTGTATAGTAACAAACTTTATTGCGGTATTTATAAACCAGAAGCTAAACACCATGCCGGGTAGTGAAGGACCGGGCTGCATGAAGTTTCTGCCGTATTTTATGTCTGTGCCATATATTCTATTTGTCTTTAATGTACCGGCCGGCGTGGGTTTTTACTACATTGTATTCAATATACTAAATATAGTGCAGACTTTTATCGTTTGGAAATTTTTTAACGTGCATATCTTGGCAGCAAAAGAGGAAGCAGCCAGAGTAGCATTGTTAGAAGTACAAGAATCTAAAGTTGGCAGAATGTAAAGAGGGAACCTTTTAGTTGGCTTTTTTGCTATTAATAAAATTGTAATTGAAAGATTTTTTTGCTATCATAGTTTTATAGTAGTATAATAAAGTTTAAAAAGGTGACTTTGGAGGGATAAGGATTTGATAAAAGAAGCTATCGGCATAGGAGAAACCATAAATCTAGCGCAAGAACAAGCAAAAATGAATCTAGGGGAAGAAAACAAAGACATCAAATTTGAAGTTATACAAGTTCCTACAAAAAAAACACTGGGGATATTTGGCGGAAAACCCGCAAAAGTTAGGGCCTTCGTGGAGTCTACGCCTGGCAAATTGGCTGCTGATTATGTAGAGGAAGTTTTAAAGGAATTTGGGCTAAAGAACTTTACGATAGAGATGGAAGAAAAAGAAAATGCAGCAGAACTACATATACTAGGGAAAAGGCTGAGCCCCATCATAGGCAAAAGAGGTAAGCTGCTCGATGACATTCAATATTTAGCAGGTTTGGTGGCAAATAGCGGCGAAAAACAGTATTTCAGGTTAACTATAAATGCAGGGGACTATAGAGACAGAAGAGAGAAAACCTTGGAGGAACTAGCCAAAAAAATAGCGAATAGAACCTTAAAAAGTGGCGTAAAAACAGTACTGGAGCCCATGACCCCTTACGAAAGACGTGTCATCCATTTAGCTATAGAGAACATAGACGGGGTGAAGTCTTATTCAGAAGGCGAAGGTTTAGAGCGTCATATCATAGTAGAAAAAGTTGATGGGTAGCTGATTTTTACCAAATCATAATTTAAACGTTCCCCGGGATTATTGCTATAGTTCCGGGGGATTTTGCAGTACGCAGAGTTTGTGAGATTCTAAAAAAGGGAAAGTGGCAAAAATGAAAAATGATACCATAGCGGCCATAGCTACGGCTAGAGGGCAATCCGGAGTGAGCATAATAAAGATATCCGGCAGCGATTCGATAGAAATTGCAGATAAGATATTTAAGTCAGCAAACGGGTCAAAAATAAAAGATATAGAAGGATACCAAGCCTTATATGGAAAAATCTACGATAAAGATGAGTACCTTGATGAGGTCATTGTCCTAAAGTTTACTTCTCCGCATAGTTATACGGGAGAAGACGTGGTAGAGATCCAGTGTCACGGAGGGATTTATATATCCGAGATGATCTTGAAGCTAGTACTGGATAGCGGTGCAAGCTTAGCTTCGCCGGGAGAATTCACGCAGCGGGCATACTTAAATGGTAAGCTAGATCTGACCGAAGCAGAATCTGTGATGGATATAATATCTGCGCAAGGGAAAAAAGCCGCGAAAGCTGCCCTAGCGGCCAAAGATGGGGCATTAAGCAAAAAGATCGAAAAAGTAAAGAAAGAGCTGCTAAACATAGCATCCCATTTATCTGCATATTCAGATTACCCGGATGAAGATATCCCGGGGCTCGGATCAGAAAACTTGAAAGATCGCCTGGAGGAGATCTCCAACGACCTAGAGGCATTGCTGGGAACCTATGAAGCGGGGAAAATCATAAAAGAAGGAGTAGACACCGTGATAATAGGAAAACCAAATGTAGGGAAATCTACACTGATGAACTATTTGGTGGGACAAGAAAAAAGCATAGTCACAGATTTACCTGGGACAACGAGAGATATAGTGGAAGAGACGATTTCTTTGGGAGATTTCATTTTGAAGATATCTGATACAGCAGGGATAAGGGATACCAACGATGTAATAGAACAGATAGGAGTAAAAAGGGCCAAAGATAAAATAAATACGGCAGATTTAATCTTTGCTGTTTTTGATCTTTCTAGAGATTTATCAACAGAAGATTTAGAGTTAGTTGAAAATGTGGATCCTTCAAAAACCATTGCAATTTTAAATAAATCTGATCTAGACATAAAGTTTGACTACAAAAAGCTTGCAAAAAAGCTGAAAAGGCAAGTTTTTATCTCTGCAGAAACCGGAAGCGGCGTCAAAGACCTAGCGGCAGCTATAGCTGACATAATAAAGGTAGAGCAGATTGATCTGGATGATGGTTTTTTGTTTAACAGGCGACAGTTTGAATGTGCGAAAAAAGCCCTAAATTCGGTAAAAGAAGCCTTAGATGCAGTGCAGCAGGAGATGACGCTAGATGCGATTGAAGTTTTGATTGAAGAAGCCATAGAAGAACTGCTACTCCTGACGGGAGAACGAGTTAGCGAGGTAGTAACGAACGAGGTCTTTTCAAGGTTTTGTGTAGGCAAGTGAGGGAATATAAAGGCAAAAGGAGACAAACATGAAGTATAAAGCAGGAGATTACGATGTAGCGGTGATAGGAGCCGGACACGCAGGGATAGAAGCAGGTTTGGCATCCGCCAGATTAGGCGCCAAGACCGCTGTTTTTACAATAAATATGGATGCAGTAGGTAATTGCCCGTGCAACCCTTCTATAGGAGGGACAGCCAAAGGGCACCTTGTAAGGGAAGTGGATGCGCTGGGGGGAGAGATCGGCAAAACAGCAGATGAGTGTTGCCTGCAGAGCAGGATGTTAAATAGGGGGAAAGGTCCGGCGGTGCATTCGCTGAGAGTGCAGATAGACCGAGAAAAATATAAGCGGGTGATGAAAAACAAGCTAGAATTGCAGGAAAATTTAGATTTACGTCAGGCCGAAATAGTAGATCTAGAGCAAAAAGGTGACACCACTTGGGAATTAACCACCAGAAATGAGGCTGTATATACATCTAAGTGTGTGGTGATAGCTTCCGGTACGTATTTAAATGGAAGAGTTTTTATCGGCAACATCTCTTACGAGAGCGGGCCAGACGGACTTTTCCCTGCAAATTATTTATCAAAGGCATTGAGGAAGTTGGGGTTAACCTTAAGGAGATTTAAAACAGGCACACCAGCCAGAGCACTGCGGTCTAGCATTGATTTTAGCAAACTGGAAGAGCAAGTAGGAGATGAGCGCATTGTTCCTTTTTCTTATGAGACGAAAGATAAGCTCGAGAATAAAGTAAAATGCTACGTAGGCTGGACCAACGAAAACACGAAAAGAATTATACTTGATAATATATCAAGATCCCCACTATATTCCGGGGAGATCACCGGGACCGGACCAAGATATTGCCCAAGTATAGAAGACAAAATGGTCAGGTTTGCGGATAAAACAAGGCACCAACTTTTTGTGGAGCCTTGTGGCGAAGGAACCCAGGAGATGTATCTGCAGGGGTTATCTTCTAGCTTGCCGGAGGATGTGCAATTGCAATTTTATAGAAGCATCAAGGGTTTTGAGAATCTTTTGATAATGCGGAGTGCTTATGCGATAGAATACGACTGCGTCGACCCGAACCAGATGGATTCATCTTTAGAATTCATGGATCATCCGGGATTGTTTGGAGCGGGGCAATTCAACGGAAGTTCAGGGTATGAGGAAGCAGCTGCACAAGGCTTGATTGCCGGCATAAATGCAGCGTTGAAGGCTCAAAAAAAAGAAAAGTTCACATTGGATCGCTCCACATCGTACATAGGCACGTTGATAGACGACCTGGTGACCAAGGGAGTGATGGATCCATACAGAATGATGACGTCGCGGGCGGAGTATAGGCTGTATTTGCGGCAGGATAACGCCGATGAACGATTGACGCCCATAGGGTTTAGGTTAGGTCTGATAAGCAAAGAACGTTATGAGCTATTCAAAAAGAAAAAAAAGCAGAAACAAGAAGAAATCCAAAGGCTCAAAAGCACGATAATACCGCCATCCAAGCAACTTAATGATGTGATTGTTCCACGTGGAACATCGAAGGTTGAAAGCGGGATAAGTCTGTATAATTTGATGAAAAGACCACAGCTTAATTACGAAACTCTGAAATGCGTGGACAAATCCAGGCCGCAAATAGACGAGGGCATTTTTGAGAAGGTTGAGATAGAAGTAAAGTACGAAGGATACATAAAAAAGCAGCTCTCTCAGATAGAAAGAATGAAAAAACTGGAAGAAAAAAAGCTACCAAAAAGTCTGGATTATGCGCAGGTAAAGGGCTTGCGGCTAGAAGCGATTGAAAAATTGAGCAAAATAAAACCAGAAAACATAGGGCAAGCTTCAAGGATATCGGGAGTTACTCCGGCGGACGTATCGGTTTTGCTGATTTGGTTAGCTAAAGAAAGAGCGAATAGCGCAAAAAAGGGTGAAAGCAGACAATGGAAACTGTGAAGACATTTGAGGAAATATTTACTGAAAATGCAAAAAAAATAGGCTTAGCAGTGCAAGATAGCGCCATTGCTAGATTTAAAGCATATTATAATTTGCTAATGGAATGGAATGAAAAAATGAACTTAACAGCGATCACAGATTTGGAAGGAGTTATTGTGAAGCACTTCATTGATAGCTTGACGGTTTTGAAGGATTTGCCGGCAGAAAGCAAGTGCAAGTTAGTAGATGTTGGCACTGGTGCAGGATTCCCCGGCGTGCCGATAAAGATCATAAAAGAAGATGCGCAAGTCACTTTGATCGACAGCTTAAATAAAAGGTTGACTTTTTTACAGGATTTGAGTAAAAGATTGAATCTAAAAATCACGTTGGTCCATGCCAGAGCAGAGGAGGCAGGGCACAAAGAAACCTTCAGGGAGAAATTCGACGTATCTGTAGCTAGGGCGGTAGCGGCTCTGGATGTATTGGCGGAGTATTGTCTGCCGCTGGTGAAGGTGGGCGGAGTGTTTTTAGCCATGAAAGGCGGCGATTGCGAGGAAGAAGTGAATAAAGCAAAGCGAGCAGTAGATTTACTTGGAGGGAAAATAGAAAAAATAGAGAAATTCAAGATTCCAAATGATTCTTCGCGGTCGATTATCACGATAAGGAAAGTGAAAAAAATAAATGACGAATACCCTAGAAGTAGCAAGAAGATTGTACGTTCTCCGCTATAAAAAAGAAAATGTTCCACGTGGAACATTTTTCATAAGATAGCAATCAAACCCTCAAAAATAGCCTTTCTGCGTTAATTTTTGTGTTGTGGAGTAATTCTTCCAAAGGAATGTTGCGTAGTTCACAAATCTTGGCGGCGGTGTATTTAATGAGAGAAGAATCACACCTTTTGCCCCTGAAAGGAACGGGAGCCATATAAGGCGCGTCCGTCTCGAGCAATAGTCTATCAATGGGGATGCTTTGGGCGACGGCGGGTTGATTTTTAGCATTTTTGAATGTGACAGTCCCGCCCAGGCCAATGTACATGCCTAGGTTCAGGATTTCGTTGGCTGTCTCTAGACTACCGGAAAAGCAATGCACTACCCCGGCTGGCTTATGCTTTTTCAAAAGTACCAGGGTGTCACGGGTGGCGTCGCGTGAGTGGATGATCACCGGGAGACCTAAATTTTTTGCCAAGGTCAATTGCATCTCGAAGGCTTCTTTTTGGAGATCTGCAGGAGGAGCATCATCGTAGTGGTAATCTAGCCCGATTTCCCCTATAGCCACGATCTTTTTTTCTTTTTTGCATAGCGATT
>JAFVAZ010000083.1 GCA_017480265.1 Clostridia bacterium | reverse complement strand
CTTATATCAATTTACATCAGTGATATGCCTAGTATAATAAAGTAGTAATTAATGTCCTTGAGCAAGGACATTATGCTACACTTGTAATAAGTGATGTGGATTGGTAGTTTTCTCCTACCGCCCGACGGTTTATTTAGAACGAGGTTACAAGAGCAAAGTCCCCATGGATAACAATATCAGCATCAAAATTTACCGGAGGTATTAAATAATGATTTATGTTGGGATTTATGTAGCAAAAAAACAAACACGATTGCTTCATCATAAATTCCGAAGGCGAAGTCTTTTCCGACGTCTTTACCGTTACAAATAGTAAAGATGGTTTTAACAAACTCCTTCAAACAATAAAAAATTGTGCAAATGTTTGCGGTTCCAAAATAAAAGGTAGGGCTTGAGGCTACGGGACATTACAGTTACAACTTTATTGTTTTTTCTCGATAATGGATTTTTAACCTATGTTATCAACCCATTGCATACCAACCTTTTTCGAAAGAGTCAAAGTCTTAGAAAAACTAAAACTGACCGTGTGGATTCATAAATGCAGCAAAAACTCCATAGGTACTTTATATGCCTACAAAAGCGTTGGAGATTAAGCACACTATCAAGCTTATCAACGAACTTACTTCCGAAATAGAGAAGATTGAATACTACATCAAAAAACATAATGGACAAGCTGTATTCCCCTCTCTTGACCATTCCTGGCCTCAGCTATCGCATGGGTCCTATGAGCCTTGCCTGAGGTTGGTGATTTTAACAATTTTGATTCACCTGACGAAATTTTATCTTTTGCCGGGCTTTCTCCTTCCACATATCAATCCGGTCAACGTAACAATTGCTATACCCACATGGAAAAACTCGGTTCGTGATACTTTATAATACGCCCTTTACTACGCTACTAAATATGTTTGCTTTTGGAATGAGACCTTTGCTCAATATCTTGCTACGAAGCGCAGTGAGGGTAAACACTATAATGTTGATATCTCTCACGCTGCCAAAAAGTTAGTTCGTCTTATTTTCGCTTTGCAAAAGTCCGGTCAACCTTATCTAGCCAACCCGTAACTTTTATTTTATTGTTTAAATTTCGGCAGCATAGACGTCTGCTTCATTATGCCTTTTTTCTTTACTCTTGGCTTTCAATAGGTAGTCTTTATTTAGATTATAACAAAAAAGTGGAAACACTCCTTATATATCAACTTTTAGCATACCTTTTCTAAGTCTCTTTTCAGCCTTGCAATTATCTTTTTCTCTAGCCGAGAGATATAGGACTGAGATATCCCCAAAGAATCTGCTACTTCTTTTTGGGTGTGCTCTTTTTGCCCAGATAAACCAAACCGCAACTCTACTATGCTTTTTTCTCTATTTGATAGTTTAGACACTATATTGTGCAACACCTTACGCTCAGCTTCTTTTTCAATGTTTCTATTAACTACATCTTGGTCACTGCCTAAAATATCTGACAATAAAAGCTCATTGCCATCCCAATCTACGTTTAGTGGCTCATCCAGAGAAACTTCATTTTTTATTGGCACGGTTTTTCTTAAGTACATTAAAATCTCATTCTCTATACAACGGGACGCATATGTAGCAAGCTTTATATTTCGATCCGGGCAAAAAGTCTTTACAGCCTTTATCAGACCTATAGTACCGATAGATATCAAATCTTCCAGGTTAGTTTCAGCTGACTCAAATCTCTTGGCTATATAGACCACCAGCCTTAAATTGTGCACGATCAAAGCCTCTCTAGCATGCTCCATCCCATTTTTTATTTTGTCAAAAATTTCTCCTTCTTCCTTTTTTGTAAGTGGCGCGGGCAAAGTTTGCGGACCGTTTATATAGTGAATGTAATTTTTCCTCAAAATTTTTAGCCTTATTATAGAGCTAAATTTATTAATCTTGTTCCTCAATTTACTTAATTGTTTTTTTATTATCATAGTTAAATTCATCTCACTTTACTTTAAATAATAATTTATGCTTTACGGGATCAACTCCGGGTTAACTAAAGCTTTAAAATCGCCATTTGCTATTTTTTTATGGGAGATAGCTAGATATGCTTTTATTTTACGCGTATATTTCTTATGCGTCAGTGTAATTTCATCTGGGACAAACGCAGGCAAGAGCCCTGAATTAGATATAGTATTAAAAGGCACTAGCCTCATTTTGAGGTCCTCTTTAAGGCTGAATTTTTCTAAGCCTCCAGGATTTTCGGGGAATTCTATGATATACTTTTTAGCTTTTTCTGATAAGATTTTTTCTATGCTTTCATATTCTGCAACAATTACCGGTATATTGGAAAATGGTTCCCTCAAATCGCTACCGGTATCTATTTTAGCCTGTAGCGCTACTTCTTGCCCATTATTCTTTATCTTAAGTTGGCAGAGCCCAATAAATCTATTTTGACTCCCCACAAAGTTATAATAGACCTTTAGCACTAGATATATTACGCCCGTAGAGACGATCAAAAATATTGGCGAGATATTAAAATACACTATACCATTTTTTGTGTATATATCCTTGGGCGAAAAGAAATACCATATAAAAAATACCATCCCTCCAAACAAAAAATTAATAAAGTAAAATATCGCCAGCAATTTAGTAAAGAAACGTAACTGCTGCTTACCAAAAGCTATCAGTACCACCGTCCCGGACATCAGTAATTTGATTAGCATTGATAAAAAAAATCCAAAGCTATCAAATAAAATAAATAACGAATAAATTCCTCCGACCAGTGACGCCAAGATAATCCTTTTTCGTTTTACATCTAAGTTTAATATCTTTATTTCCAGCCTTAATATAAAGTAATCAATAAGTAAATTTATACTTATCAATACATCTATGTATATAGTCTGCCGCATTCCCCACCCCCTTACTAAGATTTAATTTCTATACTTTATTTGTCTTTTTATTTGCTAAATCCTTTGCTTTTATTCTCTCATCTTTATTGCGAATTTTTTGTCATAAAAGGTCTCTTAGCTAAAATATTTAGCCAAGTCACAAACGGTTATAAGCCGTAATATTTTTAATTTTTTATACAAAAAATCCACTGCTCAACTTCACTTGAACAGTAGATTTTTATTATCTGTCACTCGGTACATTTATCGCAAATCTTATAAAGACAATGAAGGTGCCGAGTAACTGCGTGCAGCTAATTCAGAATTAAACATATAAAGACCACGAGGATCCGTGCCAAAAAGCTCCATCTTAGTTATCAGGTCGTTTGCATTTGCTTCTTCTTCACATTGCTCTTTTATAAACCAATCCAAAAACTGCATAGTCCTGTAATCTTTGATTTCATCGGCTGCAGAGTAAATATTATTTATAAGTGCAGTCACATATTCTTCGTGCTCTAAGCCGGCTTTTAGGGGATCTATAAGATTACCGAAAGTTTTGTCTGGTTTTTCGATAGCTTCCAGCACCACAATTTCACCGTTATTTTGCAGATATTTATAAAATAACATCGCGTGATCGCGTTCCTCTTGTGCCTGGATCATATACCAATTTGCAAATCCGTTAAGTCCTTTGGAGTCGAAATAGCTCGAAAAACTTAAGTATAAATAAGCCGAGTAGAATTCCTTGTTTACCTGTTCATTTAAAAGCTTAGCTATTTTTTCATTTAACATATTAAAAACACTCCTTATTATTTTCTTGATATTTTAAGTCTAAGCTAAGACTAAAAATATCTTTTGAGCAATCCTTCAAATGCTTGACCATGGCGCGCTTCGTCTTTTGCCATTTCATGCACAGTATCGTGGATCGCATCAAGATCCAGCATTTTGGCTTTTTTAGCTAGTTCAAATTTCCCCTTGCATGCTCCGTTTTCTGCTGCGACCCTCATTTCTAGATTTTTCTTAGTAGAATCGCTGACAACTTCACCCAGCATCTCTGCAATCCTAGCTGCATGGTCGGCTTCTTCCATAGCTGCTTTTTCCCAATACATGCCTATTTCCGGGTACCCTTCTCTAAATGCGACCCTAGACATAGCAAGATACATCCCAACTTCCGAACATTCTCCCGTAAAGTTGGAGCGTAAACCTTGCACGATTTCAGGGTCTACATTTTTTGCTATCCCAACAATATGTTCCGTTGCCCAAGAAAGACTATCAGCATCACTAAGCTCCACAAAGCGGTCACCAGTAGCCTTGCAAACAGGGCAGGCCGTAGGCCTTTCTTCAGATTCGATAATCTCCCCACAAATAGTGCATTTCCATTTTTTCATGACTTAAAAACCTCCGTTTTATTATTTTAATTAGGATTATAAATTAAGTGTTAAAAAATGTCAAATAAAAAATCTATTTTATTTTCATGTGTTTTAGATTATAATAGATTTATGTAAAAAAAGGGGGAACATAGTACTTATGGTTGAAATTTCAAAAGATTCCATCATTGGAGATGTCTTAGATGCATATCCTACTACAGCAGGTTATTTCTTAGAAATAGGTATGCATTGCTTGGGGTGCCCTTCTTCTAGAGGCGAGACCATCGAACAAGCTTGCAAAGTTCATGGTACAGACTGCGATGAATTGGTTGAAAGATTAAAGGCACACGTCGGACAAAATTGAAGGTAAAATTTTGATCTTAATCTCATTAAAACGATGTACGGATAGTGCTCATTTTGTATTGAGTACTATTTTTTTTGAGAGAGGTTCAGCAAGCTAATCTGTTTATAAATAACTAAAGGATTGTATGATTTGAGAAATAGGCAATTTAAACTAGATGCAAGGCTAAAAGCGTGCGCAGATTTTGTAAGGGGAAATGCTAAAATAGCCGATATCGGCACAGATCACGCTTATCTGCCCATTTACTTAATAAACACTAAAAAAGTAAAAAAAGCCATAGCTACAGATATAAAAGAAGGACCACTGCTAAATGCTAAAAAAAGCGTAGAAAAATATAACCTAACCGAAGCTATAGATTTACGGTTATCGGATGGGCTAAAGAATATATCGCCCTCAGAAGTGGATGATATTATCATATCCGGCCTGGGCGGAGAGATTATAAGAGATATATTGTCTGAAGTTGAGTGGCTTGAGGATAGCAAGAAGAGGTTAATCCTGCAGCCTATGAGTATGGAAGAAAAGGTGCGGGAATTTCTCTATGCAAGGCGCTTTAAAGTAATAAGTGAAAAAGTTGTAATCTCTGGAAATAAGGTCTATATTGTAATATATGCAAAATTTTCCGGCGAAAATTACCCTGCCTCCGATATGTACCCATACATCGGGACTTTAGGGGAGAATCTAACGCCAGAAAATAAAATTTACATCCACAGAAAAATAAAAAGTTTAAGCAATAGGTTAAAAGGGTTGGCGCGAGAGGAAGACCTTGAGCCGTATTATAGATTGAAAAATGTGATAATGCATATTCAAAATTTACTTGCAAAAGGAGAAAACAAATGACAACAGTAAAGGATATATACGATTTTTTGGATAAATTTTGTCCGTTTAAATATTGTTTAGATTTTGATAACGTTGGGATTCTATTAGGCAAAGAAGACGATGAGGTGCTTAGAGCTTTAATTGCCTTAGATGTAGTGGATGAAGTAATACAAGAAGCAAAAAATTTAAAGGTAAACTTGATTATTACGCATCATCCTATAATCTTCAAAGGGCTCAAATCTATAACTGATAAGAGTTTAGTTTATAAGCTTCTGAGGGAAAATATCAGCGTAATCTCGGCACATACAAACTTAGACATAGCCAAAAATGGAGTAAATTTTCACCTTGCTAAAGCTTTATCCTTATGCGACTTAAGCCCGTTATCATTTGCAGGGGAAGATAAAAGTCTACCGTTGGGATTTGTAGGATATTTGAAAACGGAGATGAAGTGCAAAGAATTTGCAGAGTTTGCAAAAAAGCGACTCTCTTGCAAAGGATTACGGTATATAAATATACCCCAAAAAGCAATAAAGAAAGTAGCGGTAGGTTCCGGTGCATGCGGAGACTTAATCTACGATGCTGCAAAACATAATGCGGATGCTTTCCTTACAGGAGAGATAAAGCATCATGAGCTACTTTATGCAAAGCAAAATAACATATGCGTCGTAGATGCAGGGCATTATAAATCTGAAAATATCATAGCGGAGCCATTAGTGAAAAATTTATCTGAGTATTTTCCAAGTATCAAGTTCTTCCCATCACACGTTGATATCGATTCAATAAACTATATTTAACATCAACTTCCGCCATGCACGTTACTCCCCACCAAAAAGCTCCTTAATTAAGGGTATATCACTGATGTAAAATTGATCTATAAGGCAACGCCGCATAAATAACAAAAAAAGAGCAGAAGATAAGTCTCCGCTCAAAAGATATCAAACCATTGAAAAACCTCAGCTTTTTCGCTTTTGGCAAACCTCAATTAAGCTGACACGCCAAAGCGTTTGTCAGCCAAATATAGGTTTGCCAAAGCAAACAGCATCTTCAGTTTGGCAGTCTGCTTTCGTTTACCACGGTATCGCGTTTTTCGGTATCCAAAAAGATTTTTGATTACTGCGAAAACGTGTT
>JAFVAZ010000082.1 GCA_017480265.1 Clostridia bacterium | reverse complement strand
TGCTAAGCATATCTTTGAAAGCTTGCTAAGAATCCCTACGAATGTTGAGATTGCATCTGAATTTAGATATAGCAACCCTATTGTCAATAAAAACGATTTAGTCATAGCAATCAGCCAATCCGGAGAAACGGCAGATACATTAGCTGCCATCAAAGAAGCGAAAAAATCGGGCGCTAGAGTAATTTCAATTGTAAATGTAATAGGAAGCTCTATAGCTAATGAATCTGATATAGTTATCCCGACCTTAGCTGGTCCGGAGATAGCTGTAGCTTCTACGAAAGCCTATAGCACCCAGTTGATAGTAGTATATATGTTGGCTTTGTATATGGCAGAGAAGATCGAAAAAATCTCAAGAGATAGCTATAAAGATTTACTTATCGACCTGAATAATCTACCGGATAAGATAGATTTAGCGCTGGGAGATCGCGATGTTATTAAAGCTTTTTCAGATAAATTTTCAAATTGTAAAAATGTATTTTTTATAGGAAGAAACGTAGATTACGCAATAGCACAAGAAGGTTCCCTGAAGACGAAAGAAATTTCTTATATGCATTCAGAGGCTTATGCCGCCGGAGAACTGAAGCATGGTGCGATTTCGCTTATAGAAGAAGGTACCTTAGTGGTAGCTATAGCCACAAAGACTGATCTGATTGAAAAGATGATAAGCAATATCCGCGAAGTAAAAGCCAGAGGAGCCGTAGTTTTAATGATCACAACAGAAGATTTTGAAAAAGCTAAGGAGGTTGCCGATTATGTTTTGTGTATACCTAAAGTTAACGAAATTATGCAACCGTCCTTGACGGTTATCCCGCTACAGATATTTGCTTACTACATAGCTTTATCCAGAGGTTGCGATATAGATAAGCCTCGGAATTTAGCTAAATCTGTCACGGTAGAGTAGTATTCGTTTAACAGGAATTTGCTATTAGGTGCTTTTTCAAATCTTAAAGAACGCTAAAAGGCTGAAAACAATGGATTTATCGAATATTAATACGATCAAAAAAATTTTAAAGAAATATGATTTTAAATTATCGCATACTTTGGGGCAAAACTTTATAATTGATCCAGAAGTTTGTCCACAAATCGTACAGCAGAGTGGAGCAGATAAAGAAACTGGAGTTATTGAAATAGGCCCTGGGATAGGCGTATTGACAAAAGAACTTGCTAAAATAGAAAAAATAGTAGTAGCTATAGAACTTGACTCGAAACTCATCCCGGGACTAAAGGAAACTTTAGTGGACTTTGCAAATATCCAGATCTTAAATGAAGATATCCTAAAAGCAGATCTAGAAAAGTTGATAAATACGCATTTTTCAGGCTTTAAAAAAATTACGATTTGCGCTAATCTGCCTTACTACATAACTACTCCCGTTATAATGAAATGCTTAGAAAAAAATTTAGATATAAAAGCGATAACTTTTATGATACAAAAAGAAGTTGCAGAGAGGATCTGTGCCGAAGTAGGCTCCAGAAAGTCCGGCAGTATAACTGTGGCAGTTAATTATTATAGTCAGCCGGAGTTTTTGTTTGAAGTAAAAAAAGAAAGTTTCTTCCCCTCACCAAAAGTTGATTCCGCCGTAATAAAGTTAACACCCCACGATAAATATAAAAAGCAAGTGAAAAATAAAAAACTATTCTTCAGAGTTGTAAATGCAGCATTTGCACAGAGGCGGAAAAATATCTTGAATTCATTATCTGCAGGTCTTTGCGTAGGGAAGGATCCTTTAAAGAAAATTTTGTTAGATTTAAATTTAGATAAAAACTTGCGTGCGGAAAATCTAACTATGGAGCAGTTTATAAGCTTGACAGATATTTTAGATATAAGTTTCTTTTAGCTTTTCTAAGATTTTATATTAAAAATAGAAATAAGGTGAATTTTATGGTATAATATCAAAAGTAGGGGAGGTTGGGATATGAAATATAAGTTTTATTCTGATAGTCACGTGCACAGCGACAATTCTCCGCATTCATCAGATCCAATAGTAAAAATTTGCGAAAAAGCAGTTGCTCTCCAATTTTACTCCATATCCATATTAGATAATTGTGAATGCGACCTGAGCACAGAACGTGACTATGAAAAGTCTTTAAAACAGTCTTTTTTTGAAGTAAAAAAAGCACAAAGCAGCTTTAAAGATCAGCTGAATATATTCTCCGGCATAGAAATAGGTCAACCTCACAGAAATAAATTATTCACATTAAAAGCTTTGGACGTTGCAAATTTTGACTATATATTAGGGGCAGTGCACAGGCTCCGGAGTTTGAGCGATTTTTTTGACATGGATTATAGTGAAAACGATGTATATGAAGTATTGGATACTTATTTTGATGAAATTCTGGAAGTGATAGAGTTCGGATATTTTGATAGTTTAGCGCATTTTAATTATCCGGTAAAGTATATCACTAAACACTTTGGGATAAAGCTAGATTCAGATAAGATTTGCCGCAAAGTCAGGATGATATTAGAAAAATTAGCAAAAGCAGAAAAAGCCCTAGAGATTAGTTTATCGCTAAATTTAAAAGGAGATGGCTCTATATTATCTAATAAAAATTTATTGCAAGAATTTAAAAAAGCGGGCGGAAAGTATATCACCATCGGTTCAGGTGCTCACGATAGTACTACATTGGGGCAAGATCTGGATGAAGCTTTCAGCCTTATTTTAGATTCTGGGTTTGATAAATTTACAATATTTAAAGGTCGCGTACCTATACTTTTACCTATCTTGCAGGAAAAGTAATCAATATATTTTAGGAAAATCTAAGCCCCATCAAAATGATAAAAACTACACGAAAATTTTTTGAAGGTGATTAAATTGAAGATGTACTTCTACTATGGTGTTATGGGTTCAAGCAAAACAGCTACCGCATTAATGAAGAAGTTTAACTTTGAAGAGCATGGGAGAAAAGTAATCTTGCTAAAACCATACATAGACGTAAGATCTGGCAAAACAATTGTGAAATCAAGGATAGGACTTGCTTGTGAAGCTATAGTAATTGATAAAGATGCAAGTATAATTGATTCTTTGAGGCAAGACAAAATATATGACTTTGACACGATAATAGTAGATGAGGCACAGTTTTTCAATAAACATCAAATAGATGAGCTGCGTCAACTTACAAATGAGGGGATCATGGTTATGTGTTATGGTCTAAAAACAGACTATATGTGTAATTTATTTGAAGGGAGCAAAAGACTCCTGGAAGTAGCAGATTCGATAAGAGAATTGCAGTCGCCATGCCAATGTGGAAGAAAGGCCATTATAAATGCTAGATATAAAGATGGAGAAATTATATATAAGGGTGAACAAATAGAAATCGGAGGTAACGATAAATATAAGCCAATGTGTTATCAATGTTGGGTTAAAGGGAAAAATAAAGCATAAAAATATACGAACGCAGCAAGCAGCAAAATGAGAGAATTTATACTCTGTTATGCAGTAAGGAATGCTGAGCCAAGGTATGGCGGTCAATTTTACTTTTAAATTATAGTTTGATATAATAAAGCGTGAACTTAGCTTTGCTTAGGGAGAGACAACTTTGGAAACGCACAATAATAATGACTTGATATCTGTAGTAGTACCGGTACGAAATGAAGAAAAATATATAGAATCATTTATACAATCAATTTTGAAGCAAGATTTTCCCCAAAAAAATATGGAAGTGATCTTTGTGGATGGCTTATCTACAGACGGCACGCTGGGGACACTCAAAAAATACAGGGACCTCTATAATTTTTATATCTACAATAATCAAGATAAGACTGTCCAACACGCACTAAATATTGGGATCAAAAATGCCCGAGGGGGCATCATAATAAGGATGGATGTCCATGCTGAGTATAGCGAAGACTATGTAGCAAAGTGCGTAGAGTACTTAAAAAAAACCGATGCAAAGAATGTTGGTGGACCGATGATAGCGCGAGGGAAAACACCCATCCAAAATGTTATAGCGGCGGCGTATCACAGTAAATTTGCTTTGGGCGGGGGGAAGTTTCATGATGAGAATTTCGAAGGTTACGCGGATACAGTTTATCTGGGAGCTTTTAGAAAGGAAACCCTGTTAAACTTAAACCTATACGATGAGAATTTACCTCGTAGCGAAGATGATGATTTGAATTTCAGAATAATTGAATCTGGCGGGAAAATATATGTAACGCCACAAATAAAGAGTATATATTATCCGAGAAGTACATACGGTGATTTGTTTGCACAATACTATGAATATGGATTCTGGAAAGTAGCGGTAATAAAAAAGCACCACAAGCCCGCGAGGATATCGCATTTAATACCGGTAAGCTTTGTTTTGTTTATCTTTTTATTTGGATTCCTCGCCTTTTTTTCTGGGACTATTAAAATTGCTTATTGCAGTATTTTATGTCTTTACATTTTATTGGACGCATATTTTTCGTTCCGAAATACAAAGGTTAACTCGATCAAAGACAAGCTGCGGCTGATGTGGGTGCATTTTATCTTACACTTTTCTTATGGATTGGGCTTCTTTATGGGGATTTTCGAATTTTTCATCAAAAAAGCTTACCTGCTAAAAAGTTAAATTCAATTAATGGAGACATAGAGTGAAAAAATTAAATTCCAAATCTTATAAAAAAGAAGAGTTGCGAAATTTACAGTTAAAAAGCTTAGAATTGCTCCTTTATTTTAAGAAAATTTGCGAAGAGAATAGCTTGAGATTTTACCTTTGCGGTGGATGTTGCATAGGTGCAGTAAGGCATCAAGGGTTTATCCCTTGGGACGATGATGTGGATGTCTTTATGAAGCGAGAAGATTACGAAAAATTGGAGAAAATCTGGGCAGAAAAGGCCGATACTTCAAGATACTCATACTGCAGACCTTCTAAGGATAAGAATTATAGAAATTTATTTGCAACCATAAATGATAACAACACAACGTTTATAAAAACGCACCAGGCAGACCTTGATATAAACCATGGCTTAGCACTAGATATTTTGCCGCTGGATGGATATCCCAATGAAAAATATCGACGTTTTTTGCAGATTTTTTGGGCACTGATTTATTCACTCTTTTGCGCAGAAATGGTCCCGGTAAACCATGGTAAGCTTATAAAGTTTATTGGGAAAATATTATTGGGGATATTTAGATCCCACAATATAAGATATAAGATTTGGAGCTTTGCAGAAAAGCAAATGAAAAAGTATAAAATTTCTGATTGTGAAAATATCACAGAGCTGTGTTCGGGACCTTTTTATATGATGAAAAAATATCCGAAAAATGCCTTTGAAAAAGCAACCAATAAAAACTTTGAAGGATATGAGATGCCCATCCCTACAAGGTATGATGAATACCTGAAGGCAGCTTTTGGAGATTATATGAGATTACCGCCAGAAGAAAAGCGGGTCCCGCATCATGAGGCAGTATTTTGGGATTTAAATAATAGCTATAAAAAATACAAAGGGAAATATTATTGCACGGAGGATAAATAAAATGATATTTGCAGCGATTTTGGCAGGTGGCGTAGGCTCTAGGATGAATATAGCTGATATGCCTAAACAATTTTTACCGCTTAAAGCGAAACCGATCATTATACATACTTTAGAAAAGTTCATTTTAAATGATAGGTTTGATAAAATTTACATAGGAGTACACCCAAACTGGCTGCTTTATATGAAGGATCTCTTAAAAAAATATAACTTGCAGATCGAAAAAATAAAGATTTTGCCGGGAGGACTAGACCGAACAGAAACTATACTAAACATCATAAAAGAAATAAAAGCGGATGTGGGGGGGACTAACCTTTCTGAGCATATTTTAGTAACGCACGATTCTGTTCGACCATTTGTGACAAGTCGCATTATTAACGATAATATAGACGCAGCTAGCCGGTTTGGTGCATGCAATACGGTAGTACAAGCGATAGACACCATAGTAGTCTCTGAAGATGCTGACACCGTAAAGTCGATCCCACAAAGGAGTCTTATGTACTTAGGGCAAACGCCACAGAGCTTTAATTTAGAATTAATAATAAAGCTGTATGATAGCATAAGCGAAAGCGATAAAGCTACCTTAACGGATGCATGTAAAGTCTGTGTTTTAAAAAATATCCCGGTAAAATTGGTAAGGGGAGAATACTCTAATTTCAAGATAACAACCATAACAGACTATAAAATG
>JAFVAZ010000081.1 GCA_017480265.1 Clostridia bacterium | reverse complement strand
TCACTTTACTGTATTTGGAGATGATTACGATACTCCCGACGGAACTTGTATTAGGGATTACATACATGTTGTGGATGTAGCTAGAGGACATATAGCAGCTTTAGAAAATTTTCATAAGCTTCAAGGTTTTAATATCTACAACTTGGGTACGTCCAAAGGGACTAGCGTTTTAGAACTTATAGAAAATTTTGAAAAAGCTACAGACATAAAAATAAACTATAAATTGGGTCCGCCAAGGGAAGGTGACTTGCCGGTAGTCTTTGCAAATACTGAAAAAATATATAATGAACTTGGTTTCGCTACAAAGTATGATATCGCTCAAATGTGTAAAGATACATGGAATTGGCAAAAAATGAACCCAAATGGTTACTCCTTGCAAAGCTAATAATAAAAACCCCATTTTGTAAGTTTATACTCTTACTCCTATGGGGCTTTTTTAGTGATTACTATTAGCTTGCGTTTTTGATTTGTAGTCTTAATTTATCCGAGATCATAGCGATAAATTCGCTATTTGTAGGTTTACCTCTGCCTGTGTGGATGGTATAACCAAAATATGAATTCAATATCTCCACATCGCCTCTGTCCCATGCTACTTCTATAGCGTGCCGCACGGCCCGTTCTACTCTGGAAGATGTAGTAGAATATTTCTTGGCTACAGCAGGATACAATTGTTTTGTCACTGCGTTTATGATCTCCGGGGTGTTTATAGACATAATAATAGCTTCTCTTAAGTAATGATATCCCTTTATATGTGCGGGAACGCCTATTTGATGTAGTATTTCCGTCACGGTAATTTCTACATTTGTATTTTTTCCTACAGGTTTTATCTTTTTTAATACATTGCCGGAGGAGCTACTACCGGAGACTATATCGTATAATCTTTCTGCTAAATTTTTTGAATTAAAAGGTTTAAGTGCAAAGTAAGACGCGCCTGCATTTAATACTTCTTTTTCTAAGATTGCGTTGTCAAAATTAGATAAGACTACAAATATACATTCTTTGCCTTCTCCTCGTAAATGTCGCATAACTCCAATCGCATCTACACTTGGCATAAACAAATCCATAATCACTGCGTCCGGGTTATATTCTTTGACCATATCGATCACGCAATCTCCGTCTTTGTGCGAAAATCTTACGTTAAATCCATATGATTCAAAAACCTCCATCCTTTCTCTCGTAAATTTTTCTCGATCCTCTGCTATTAGTAGTTTGAAGTGGTTTTCCATGGCTTTTTCCTCCTGTTGATTTGTTTTATTATAATCATAATACCATATTTTGGATTAAATGGCAATAGCTTCCAATAAATTTTTTCAAAAAATTTTAAAAATCTTCTAAACCTACTGAAATAGCCGCATTTAAGAAACTTTATCGCTGGAATTTTTTGAAAAATTCAAGTCAACTAATTGTTGCGACATATTCTCTGCAAAAATAGCGTAACCTTTCTGAGGATCGTTTACGAAAACATGCGTAATAGCCCCCACCAACATATCATTTTGTATGATCGGGCTACCACTCATTCCCTGGATAATCCCACCTGTTTGTGAGAGAAGCTTGCCATCTGTAATTTTTATTATCATATTTTTACTTTTATTTTTTTCATTATAATTGATATTTAATATTTCAATATCGTACATTTGAGGAGTTACTCCAGAGGTTGTAGTTAAGATATAAGCTTTACCTGTTTGCACCTGTTGCTTCATAGCTATAGTTATCGGTTTGTGAGTTGCAGATTTTTCGTTTAATTTACCATATATACCATATTCTGTATTTTGATAAAGTATACCTATGGGATCCGGCTCTATAAAATACCCCTTGAGTTCTCCCGGAACACCCTTCTCTCCTTTTACTATCCCGCTTATATTTGCTTTCATGATATCTCCATGAGACAGCGGCATAAGTTCACATGTATCTACATCGCATAACCAGTGCCCTAACCCTGCAAAAAATGAAGTCTTTTCATCATAAAAGGTCAAAGTGCCAATCCCTGCAGAACTATCTCTTACCCACAATCCGATGCGATAAGTATCGTCTACGGTATTTTTTAAAGGTTGGATCTGTACTTTGAAATTTTCACTGTCCCTTAATATCTCACATTCTAAAGTTTTCCCATCGCTCTTTTCTACTATAGCCAATAAATCTTCGTTACTTTTTATTGGTTGATTATCTATATTTAAAATTATATCTCCCTTTTTTAAGCCGGCAGCTTTAGCAGGACTTGTCAAACCGTTTTCTGTCTTTATATCTGAAATCCCTACTATTAAAACCCCCTGAGTAAACATTTTTACTCCAAAAGGTATCCCGCAAGGGGAGACTTTCTCTTCATCGATATGCTCTACATTGACCGTTTTTATCGGGATCAAATCAAGCAGCTTTATGTTCATTACATATTTAGATTTATCTGTATCGTACAATGCGATAGATTTTTGGCTTTCGTCATTATATGCCTTTATAAATTTATATTTTTCTAACTTCATGCCGCAATTCTCTGTGATCTTATAATCATCAGGCAAGCTATAATATACATATGAACTGTAGCTAAATATACAGCTTAATATAATCAACAAAGTCGTACTTAATGATTTAAAAAAATATTTCAAAAAATCACCTCTATTCTTTTTACGTATATCTTTAATTTTCCCATTGTCTTTTTATAATATTTTCGATTTTTTATTTGCAATATATATTTACTAGTAAATTGATATAGGGGTTGATTTTGCTAAAGATGAGGTGTGGCCTACATTTCCTAGATATTATTCAGCATATTTTTTTGATATAAAAAAATTAAAAAAAAGCTTTACTTTTATTTTTTAATATGATAAAATATATATAAGATTAAAAAATGGAGGAATGTTTTATGAATTTAGATGAGTTTAAATACTCTAAAGGTAAGAAATTTAACTACAAAGAGTTTGATACCGAAGCCAAAGCTCTAAATTTAAATAAAGAGATTATACAAGCGGCTAGTGTATTAAATTTGCAGGAAATGGGGAAACTTCAGGATAAGTTTTACGCATATGGAAAAGAAAGTTTGCTCTTGATCTTTCAGGCTATGGACGCAGGAGGTAAAGATGGCGCCGTAAAGCATGTGATGAGTGGAGTCAACCCTCAGGGGGTGCAAGTAAATAACTTTAAGCAGCCATCAAAGGAGGAGATGGCACATGACTACTTGTGGCGCTGTATAAAAAAACTCCCGGAAAAAGGTATCATCGGGATTTTCAATAGATCTTATTACGAGGATGTTTTAATTACTAAAGTGCATAGTTTATATAAAGATTTTAATTTACCGGAAAGGTGCAAGAAAGATATTATAGAAAAAAGATATAAACATATCGAAAACTTTGAAAAATATTTAACTGAAAACGGAACACATGTTTTGAAGTTCTTTTTCTGCATATCTAAAGATGAGCAAAAAAGAAGATTTAAAAAAAGGATTGATAATAAAAACAAAAATTGGAAATTATCGGAGTCAGATATAAAAGAAAGAGCCCTCTGGGATGACTACATGAGAGCATACGAAGATGCTATAAATAAAACGTCTTCTAGCTATGCACCGTGGTATGTGATCCCTGCCGATAAAAAATGGTTTGCTAGGTTTTTTGTCTCAGAGATAATATTAAAAACTATGCGAGCGATAAACCCGCAATATCCGAAAACTAATAAAGATACAGAAAAATTAATACAAAGTTGTAAAAAAATCCTAGAAAATGAAAAAAATTAAATTTTATCATCAAGAGTAGCTTTTATAGCTAAGAGTAAAGCTTCAGCAGATATCTTTTTTCTTATGTAATCTCTGATTTTATCTTCAGGCAAGTTTTTTATTTCCTTGGTTAAATTAAACTCAAAAGTAGAACTGAATTTCTTATAAACTATCCCAATGAAAACCATACCCACGGTTTCGTTGGGATTACTTTGTTTAGGGCCGGCGTATCCCGTAGTAGATATGCCGATATCAGCGTTGGCTATATATTTTATATTATTGGCCATTTCCAAGGCAGTTTGATGAGAGACTGCGCTATACTTCTCCAAAGTTTCGGAGTTTACCCTTAAAACATTGCGTTTAATATTATCAGAATAAGAGCAAATGCCACATTCAAAAATTTTAGACGCTCCGGGAATGTCGGTTATTTTTTGAGAAATGAGTCCACCTGTGCAACTTTCAGCGGTGGCAATTTTTAAACTTTTATTTATTAAAAGGGAGACCAACCTTTGGGAAATAGCATTCAGATCTTCTATGAAACTTTGTCCCATTTTATATGTTGCTCCTTCCTTCATTTTTTAGGTGATGAAATAAGTTCATTAAATAGCCTAATATAACCCAAAAAGTAATACCCATGAAATTTATTTCTGATAAAAAAGTTTTTTCGAAGAGGGCAAAGATCAAATAAGAACATAAAAAGGCTAAGAGGCACTTATATACAGCGATATCTTGAAAATTTAGTTCCATAGCTTTTTTTAAAAATCCAGCAAAAAAAGTTGCAAATACTTTTATAAAAAAAAGTAAAAAAACCAAAAAGCCGAGCAAGCCATAGCAAGCCAGAATGGTGAGATATCCATTATGGAAATTTGGAAAAGCTATACCCAAAATATAATTTGGGAAAGCTATGCCTGTATCAAAGTACAAGTTCCCAAATTTTTCAATATTTGAAATGCCAATGCCCCAAATAGGGTTATTCTTAAATATAATCAAAGCTTGATCTATTAAGATTTTTCTGCCACTGCCATATTTTAGGTCATATTCTGATCTGCCGAATTTAAAATTAATATTTTTATCAAATTTATCAAAAAAACAGTTAACTAAGGAGGAGATATTACTCTGCAACCCACCCTGCAAAATAATGTGAGTTACAATAAATGATACGGCTAAAAAGACGCACGAAAATAAAAATGCATTTTTAGCTTTGGACCTATCCATATAACCGCGGTGAATCAATGAAAATAACGCGTAAAAAGTTAAATAGAAGATGAGCAAGATGAAAGATGCAATAGAATCGCTAAGTATCAAACCCAAAAGATTTATACTTACGCAAAAAACTGCTATTACTATTTGTAG
>JAFVAZ010000080.1 GCA_017480265.1 Clostridia bacterium | reverse complement strand
GATAAACATTTCTTTTGAACAAGCAGACAAGATAGCTTATCTGCAGGGCAATTTGGTAGATGAGAAGTGCAGGATTAGAGCGGGTATTTGCTATATCTTGAAGCATAATATGAATAATGGGCATACTTGCCTGCCTATAGATAGGCTGATAAAAGCATGCACGGATTTCTTAGAGGTAAGTGAAAGCGACGTTCAAGCGACGATAGATAGGTTATTTGAAGAAGGAACGTTGCAGAAAGATTCCATAAAAGGTAGAGGTTTTGCTTTTTTAAATTCTATGCATTCAGGAGAGATGTACATAGCAGGAAGACTTTTGATGATGATGAAATTCCCGGCAACGAGCATTACTAAAGTAGACGAAAGCATAGCGCAGATAGAGGCAACCCAAAATATAGAATACGCAAACCTGCAAAAAAAAGCCATAAAAGAAGCTTTGGAAAAAGGGGTATTAATCTTGACAGGCGGACCGGGAACAGGCAAAACTACAACTTTGAACGCATTGATAAATATCTTGGAAGCTAATGGCGAGAAGATTTTTTTGGCAGCGCCTACGGGGCGGGCTGCCAAGCGGATGGGTGATGTGACTAAAAGAAACGCCAAAACTATCCATAGAATGCTGGAGGTTGAGTGGGATAGCGAAGACGTGCCGAGATTTAAGAAAAATGAAAAAAATCTCCTAAAGTGCGATGCGCTTATCTTAGACGAAGTCTCTATGATGGACACAACCGTGTTTGAAAGTGTATTGAAGGCTTTGCCGCTTGGTGCGAGGCTTATCTTGGTAGGAGATGCCGACCAGTTGCCATCGGTAGGCCCGGGGAATATTTTAGCAGAGTTGATATCTTCTGAAGTATTGCCGGTAGTAGAGTTGAAAGAAATATTTAGGCAATCTCAGAAAAGCCTGATAGTCACGAATGCACATAAGATCGTGAATGGAGAACTACCTGACCTGACAAAAAAGGATAGTGACTTTTTCTTTATAAATGCAACAAATCAAATAAAAATAAACGGGATAATCAGGGATCTATGCAAAAGGAGATTGCCGGAAGCGTACGGGTATTCATTTTTGGAAGATATACAAGTGATCTCTCCGGGGAAAAAAGGTGAAACCGGCACTATAAATTTAAATAAAATCCTGCAGTCTACATTAAACCCTGCAAACCCTGAAAAAGTGGAGATTTCGCTCAATGGGAATCTTTTTCGCGAAGGCGACAAAGTAATGCAGATCCGAAATAACTATGATATACCCTTTATACGAGATAATCAGCGCTCAGGAGAAGGGATATTTAATGGAGACATCGGCTTTATAGAGCAGATAAATAAAAAAGACCACTCTATGATAGTTAGGTTTGACGATAAATTAGCAAGCTATACATCAGAGACTATAGTGGATTTGGATCTAGCATATGCTATAACCGTTCACAAAAGTCAAGGGAGCGAATTCACAGCAGTGGTGATGCCCATGTATTACGGGGCTCCGCAGCTTTATTATAGGAATCTACTATATACAGCGGTGACGAGAGGTAAATCGCTATTAATAATGGTAGGTACGCCATGGACAGTAGCCAAAATGGTAGAAAATGATAAGAAAACTAGAAGATATTCCGGGTTGAAAGAATTTTTAATAAGAGGTAGCGAAAAATGAGCATTTATAGCAAGATAAAGAGGCTTTTGTTAATTTTTTATCCGGCCAAGTGCATTAATTGTGGCGAGGTAATTGAAAATAAAAACCCATTTTGCGAGAATTGCTCAAAAAAATTTCCTCCCACACGTCGACTACGATATATAGAAGTAAACAACAAAAAAATAAAGTGTATATCTGCTTTTCATTATGGCGATAAGATCCGTGAGGCGATTTGCGACTTTAAATTTAGAGATAGAAAAAATTATGCCGGTTTTTTCGCTGCAAGTATATCAGAAGTTCTTCTGCCAGAAGACGAGGTCAAAAAGTTTAATTACATAACCTCGGTCCCACTCTCGAAGCAAAGGTATAAAGAACGTGGGTATAATCAAGCCGAGCTGGTAGCAAAAGATTTATGCGAAAGAATAGACATAGAATATAATGAGATTTTAGAAAAAATTAAAGATAATAAAACTCAGCACACTTTAAATCTAGAAGAAAGAAAAGTAAACGTAAAAGGCGTATATGCCACAAGCAAAAGATTTGATCTGCGTGGCAAAAATGTTATAATTTGCGATGATATAATAACAACAGGGAATACTTTATCTGAATGCGTGAAAATGTTAATGGATTCTGGTTGCGAAAATATACTGTGCCTCACTACAGCAGATGCCAGCTAATATATAAAAACATCGGTATTTTAAAAACTTAAAATACCGATAAACTTTATGTACGTATTTATCATGCAATTGTGATTTAAGGTTTTACCCTAAGTTAGCAAGTTCCTCATCGATAATTTTCTTATCTAAACGTTCAAATAAAATCTGAGGTTCTTTTATTGATTTGCCCATATCCACTCTGGAATATTTCCAAGAGTTGCTGCAGTCAAACCAGTCAAAGATTTTTTTAGAAGAAAAAGGGACAAAAGGATTCAAAAGGATAGCAAAAGACTTTATGGCGTTTATGCAATTGTAGATGGTGACAGCACAGACTTTTTTATCCTCTTTTATGGTGCTCCATGGTTTTTCGGCGTCAAAGTATTTGTTAATTTTCCTTATGCACGAAAAAATCTCAGAAATCGCTAACTTTAGCTCCGCTTTTTCAATTAATGCCCCTACATCGGAAAATAACGCGATCAAGTCATTTTCAATATTGGAATCAATGTCTTCATCGGCAATAGAAGGGGTAATGGAATCAAAGTTATTTTTAAGAAAGACAAGAGTCCTATTTACTAAGTTGCCGTAATCGCCTAGTAGTTCGGTATTGTTCGAGTTTACAAATTCTCTCCAAGAAAAATCCGCATCTTTTTTCTCCGGACCATTTGCCAGCAGAAAATACCTAATTGCATCAGGGTTGTACTTTTCTACTACATCCGGGACCCATACGGCCCAGTTTTGACTTGTCGAAAACTTCTTGTTCTCTAGCGTCAAATACTCCGAAGAAACTAGCTGTTCCGGTAACTTTAGATCGCTAAATGCCATTAATTGTGCAGGTAAAATCAAACTATGGAATGGGATGTTATCCTTGCCGTGAACAAAGTACGATTTGGCATCTTGAGACCAGAAAGCTCTCCAGTCTACTTTGCCTTCTTCTGATAATTTCATAGAGCAAGTCAAATAGCCAAGTACGGCGTCAAACCACACATAAATTTTTTTATCCTCAAAGCCCTCTATAGGCACGTCGATACCCCATGGGATATCTCGAGAAATAGCCCTATCAATTAAACCTTCCTTTAGGTACCGCTCCGTCATAGAGAGGCTGTTTTTCCTCCAATTTACTCTGGTCCTCAGGTACTCTTCCAATTTTTCTTGGAATTCCGAGAGTTTGAAGAATAGTTGCTTGTCCGTCTTTTCTATGGGCTCAGAGGAACATATTTTACATTTTCTGTTTTCTAGGTCCAAAGGATCCAGCATCGTCCCGCAGTGATCGCACTGATCCCCCCGGGCAGCCTTTCTGCATACAGGGCACCGTCCCTCTACAAAGCGGTCAGCAAGTGCCATTTTGCAGCTTTCGCAATAGAGTTCCTTAACCTCTTTTTCTTCTATATATCCGTTTTTGTAAATTTCCGCAATGATCTCCTGAACTTTTTTGCAATGAAAAGGATCATCAGTGCGATTATACAGGTCATAGCTGAACCCCAATTTTTTGAAGCATTCACAAAACTCTGCATGAAATTTATCCGTTATTTCCTGTGGCGTGGAATTCTCCTCTTTGGCTTTTAATATTATAGGAGTTCCGTGGCAGTCGCTACCGGAAACATATAAAACCTGGTCACCTTTTTGCCTATGGTACCTAGCTAAAACATCTCCCGGCAATAAACCTGCCAAATGCCCCAAATGCATTGACCCGTTGGCATACGGCCAAGCTCCACCTATAAGTACGAACACTATCTACACCTCAAAATACTAAAATTAAATTGTGCAAAAAAACGCCTATAATTTTGCATGGATTTATTTTTAGATTATATCATAAAACTGGACTTTATTCAATCATCAGTAAATGTTAAACGGCATGGCGCGCTAGAAGGAATTCGAATCCATGACCTTTCGCTTAGGAGGCGAACGCTCTATCCTGCTGAGCTACTAGCGCAAAATAAAATATATATTCTATAATTTTATTATAAAAAATAAAGCGTGTCAATTAGAAGCTACTAATTATCCGAATTTATCGATAGAGAGTCAACCGCCATGTCATGTTTAAGATTAGAAACATAGCCCAAATCCCCTATGTATTGTATGATTCCGTGGGAACATATATTGATTTGGTGCGGATGACAGGATTTGAACCTGCAAGAAATCTCTTTCATATGGACCTGAACCATACGCGTCTACCAATTTCGCCACATCCGCTAATCTTAGATTTTATGTTAATATTTTTTGAATTTTTTGTCAAGAGACGAACTATTAAAAGTTAGTAGTTAATCTCATTTGTTCGCTTAATCTTTATTCTTGCACTTCAATTATTTCCTATCTAACTTTGGGAGTGCAGTTTTTATATAACACTCGTAAGACATTTTATCAATCTTTTAGGAATATAAATTAAATAAAGAGGCTATAAAAGGAGACTGGGAAAAATTGAAAGATCTAGAGAGACTAGTAAGCAAAAACGAACAAGAACCTGAGCAAGCAGATGAGTTAGATGCACTTGATAAAAATACGTTAAATAAATATTTTTTTAAAACGCTGCGGGTGTATTTTCAAATTTTTTTATGTGTTGTCATTTTAACCTTTGTACTTATTGTCAAAGCAATTAACCCAAGCGTATATAGCAGCTGCAAAGAATTCTATATAAAAGGAATGAATACATCTATTGTAGAGAATTTCGATTTGCAGAAATATAAAAGTTACCTTACAGAAGAAATATTTCATAGAAAGAATTTCTTCCAAGAAAAAGACCGTGATTTATTAATAGCGAATACTCCTATTTTATTAACGGTACCAATATCCAAACCGCTAAAAGATGGGACTGTTACTTCAAGGTTTGGGATCAGAAAGGATCCTTTCACATTGCAGAATAGAAATCACTCCGGACTAGATATAGGTGCCAATAATGGCGAAATAATACATGCTATACTCCCGGGAACGGTGGTGAAAGCAGAAAAACTAGGCTCTTATGGCAATTGCGTTATATTAGATCACGGAAATAACATACAGTCGCTATATGCTCACTGTGATAAAATCTTTGTAGATGAAGGCAGCATAATACTTAGAGGGCAAGATTTAGCGTTGGTTGGACATTCCGGGAGGGCTACGGGAGATCATCTGCACTTCGAGATATCGGTAGATGGAGTAAAGCAAAATCCAGAAAAATTTTTAGAAAACGCTTATATATAAAAAATGAATGTAAGTTTTTTAGGATATAAAATCCACATCGAGTTTTCTTTTATATTAATCATCACACTTTTATTTTTTACAGGAAAAAGCTTTTTTGTCTTATCGGCATTATTAGCTTCTTTTATCCATGAACTGGGGCATATAACGGCGCTGGAGTTGGCCGGATTTCCCACCAGGCAGTTAAATCTCAGCGCATTCAAATTAGATATAATAGACTTAGATAAAATAGATAGAACCCTGCGTGAAGATTTAATAATCCTGCTCGCGGGGCCTATCTGTAACCTTTTTGTATTTATTTTGTCCTATTCTATCTACATGAGTGCCTTTAGAAACTATTACTTGTATTTTTTTGCTATCGAAAATCTATTCCTCTTTATTTTCAATCTATTACCGATTGCTAATCTGGATGGAGGCCAGATAGTCTTTTTATTATTGCAGCTAAAAATGGGCGTTTTATCTGCGCAAAGGTTTTTACTTATTAGTTCGGCGGTCTTTATATACCTAATATCTTGTTTAGGATTTTATATATTCTTGAAATCCGGATACAATATCTCTGTTTTGCTTTTTAGTATAAATATCTATACACAAATATATAATATAAATACCCATACACAAAAGCACTAACTCCAGAAACTGGATACAAATCTTTCCTCTCACCCCAACTTGCACCATATTATATTTCAAACACTTAAGCATCAGGTCGTCTTTATTATACTGAGATGAATTAAATAAACTTACTACATCGCATATAAATTCACAATTCAAATAAATTTTAGGAAACTTTCCACCCCAATCATACTCTTCCATTAAAGTTTTGCACTTTTCTTTGTTCAGTCTTCTCTCAAAGTATTCTTTCGGAGAAATTGAGTCTAGGGATGATTCACATTCTCTCTTCCGATATCCCATTGCTCGCATGCTCGCCACTTGTTCCGCCTTGATTTTCTGCATTTGTATCCTCAGGTTTGCGGCCACCGCTCCTTGACCACTCCCACGCAGAGTTTACAAATCGCCCAAACATTTCCATCCGTGTAGAAGACTTTCCATTCTTCTTACTGTCGTCTCCTTCTGCATTTGCGCTAGACGCCGGTCCTTCACCATTTCCGCCCGTCTCCGGATTTTCTGATTTTATTTTTCCATAAAATCCAGTCCCCATCGGGGCAGGAGGTTCAGTAGAGTTTTTGCCATCTGGATCTGAGGAACTCAATCCTTCAGTTTTTTTCTCTTCAACACTTTCGTCACGGCTTTCCTGCTCCGCTTCTCCGGCATTACCTACCGAGCCAGCATTATCTCTAGGTTCATTTCCTCCTTCAAGTCCTTGCTCCACGCTACTTGAGCCATTTACGCTAGGCGTCTGAGTTTCATTATTAAACCTGTTCTTTACATAATTAATTATAGAGCTTATCACATTATTTTCACTATTTCGCAAGTAATAAACTGACACGCCAGTAATTATGGCTGCACACGATGCGGCAGCTGCTTCCAAAGCTAATTTAATCTTTTCGGCGGATTTATCTTTTTTGCGTGCCTCATTTTTGTTCTCTTTATTTGTTCCATTTGCTTCGGTTACATGAATTTGACTTTGCGGGTTTTCGCCTGCAAAACTACCACTGACCGCAGTGGAACAAAACATCATTGATACTATTGTTAAAACTGATATAAATTTTTTCATGAAAATTCTCCTTGTTACATTAAATATTAAATTTTGTTACTTATTAAGTGTAAATTAAAAAATTAAACTTGTCAAGTATAAATGACAAAAAATTTTAAATTTTTTGTGAATTACTCTACCACAATAATTTTATTTTTTTCTAAAGAGCTTTTGACGTCTATAATTCTCTGATTTTCAGACCCCTTAAACTTTAATAATAAATTTTTCTTTTCTTTTACAAAGGGACCATCCACTAGAATATCTATATTCTGCAAAAAATTTCTTACATCACGCTTATCCGTTGCCAATAAATCTTCAAATAAATATCCAGTATAGACCATCACGTTCAAGTTCATGTCATGTATTTTTTCTGCAAGTTCAGCAAACCCTCTGGCTTGCATAAATGGCTCTCCACCAGAAAAAGTAACTCCCTGGAGCAAAGGATTGCTTTTTATCTCTTTTAGAATTTTTTCACTATCTTCTTCATATCCTCCGTTTGGATCAAAAGTTTGAGGGTTTTGGCACCCTGCACAGTGATGCGGACATCCTTGTGCAAATATAACAAACCTCAGACCAGGTCCATCTACGATGGATTCACCAATAGTCCCAGCCAACCTCAATTTACTCAATTTTGATTATCCCCTTCTAGCAATTCGCCGCAAAGCTTTTGCAATGGCTTCACGGCGTAAATTTATAAGTAGCTGCTAAGTTCCTAAACCTATATACTATGTTTAACCCGATCTTTTTCCTCTGCACGTTTTGCATTATTAAAGCGGTCTACCGTTCCAACTAAATACCCGGTAATCCTTCTGATGCGTTCAAATTTAGGTTGCCCGTCATTCTCTCGTCTTCCACATTTAGGGCAAACATCGTTAATGATGCCAGTAAATCCACAAACCGGGTCTCTATCTACAGGGTGATTGATGGACCCATAACCTATGCCGGAATCTTTCATGCAGCGTACAACCTGTTCAAAAGCTTCTAGATTTTGCGTAGGGTCTCCGTCTAACTCGATATAAGAAATATGTCCGCCATTTGTTAATGCATGGTATGGCGCCTCCAGTTTAATCTTATCCCACGAAGAGATATTAAAGTACACAGGTACATGGAAAGAATTTGTATAATAATCTCTATCTGTAACCCCAGGGATTTTGCCAAACTTCTTAGCATCTAGCCGTACAAATCTGCCAGAAAGCCCCTCCGCCGGGGTAGCTATCAATGAAAAATTCATGTTATATTTTTGCGTAGCTTCGTCCATTTTATTCCTCATGTGCCGGATTATCTCCAGCCCCAATTTTTGTGACTCTTGGCTTTCTCCGTGATGTTTCCCCGTCAGCGCCTTCAAAGCTTCAGCTAATCCTATAAAACCTAAAGTCAAAGTGCCATGCTTCAAAACTTCCCGGACCTCGTCATCAATTCCAAGTTTATCAGAATCGATCCAAACTCCTTGCCCCATCAAGAAAGGATAATTCCTTACAGATTTACTTGCTTGCAACTCAAACCTAGCAAGCAGTTGCGCAATAACAAGGTCAATTTTTTCATCTAATTCGCTATAAAATTTCTTAATATCGTGGTTGCTTTTAATAGCTATTCTCGGCAAATTTACAGAAGTAAAGCTCAGGTTCCCTCTACCGTTTACTATCTCTCTATCAGGGTCATAGTGGTTAGCCACAACCCTAGTGCGGCACCCCATGTAAGCAACCTCAGTCTCTGGGTGCCCTGGCTTATAATATTGCAAATTAAAAGGAGCATCCACAAAAGAAAAGTTAGGGAATAACCGCTTAGAACTTACTCTGCAGGCCAATTTAAATAAATCATAATTTGGATCTCCCGCATTGTAGTTTATCCCGTCTTTCACCTTAAAGATATGTATTGGGAATATTGGGGTTTCTCCATTTCCAAGCCCTTTTTCCGTTGCCAAAAGAGCATTCTTTATCACCATTCTGCCTTCTGGAGAGGTATCCATCCCGTAGTTTATAGAGCTAAAAGGTACCTGAGCTCCTGCCCTTGAGTGCATAGTATTTAAGTTGTGCACAAAAGCTTCCATTGCTTGATATGTAGCTCTGTCAGTCTCAGAATATGCATGGTTCTTAGCAAAATTTTGTACCCTTATAGCTACCTCTTCGCCAAACTTTTCTGCCAATAAATCCTTTTCTACTTTGTGAAATTCCTCACTATCTTCAAGCTTTACAGGTTCCCCGGCTTTATTTTCTATCGTTTCCATCAATTTTTTTGAAAAATCTTCCGCATCGTCTAGACCGATCAAAAGTTCCAAAGCCTTCGCAGCATTTTTCCTATATCTATTCTTATAAGTTTTTGCAACTCCTTTCCCCAAAGCATAATCGAAATTAGGGATACTCTGCCCACCGTGCTGGTCATTTTGATTCGCCTGAATAGCAATGCAAGCAAGTGCTGCATAACTCATTATATCATTTGGCTCCCTTAAATATCCATGCCCGGTAGAAAAGCCATTTGTAAAGAGTTTATCTAGATCGATCTGACAACAAGTCGTAGTAAGGGGCAAAAAATCAAGGTCGTGTATATGTATATCTCCGTCATCGTGAGCTTTAGAGAATTTAGGATCAAGGATATACATTTTATAAAATTGCTTAGCTCCCTCAGACCCATACTTTAACATAGTGCCCATAGCCGTATCTCCGTCGATATTGGCATTTTCCCTCTTCACGTCATTGTCTTTTGCTGGCTTAAAGGTTAACTCCTCGTATATTTTCATCAGTTTTGTGTTCATTTCGCGGGCTCTAGTTCTCTCTGCTCTATAGAGTATATATGCTTTTGCAGTTTGAGCGCGCCCGTTTTCTATCAAGATTTTTTCTACTACATCCTGTATATGCTCTACGGTTATATTTTCCTTTTCGTTTTCTGCTTCCAAGTATCCTATCACCTGGTAAGCTAAATCTTCCGCTATTTTTTTGTCTGATCCTCCGACTTCTTCAGCTGCTTTAAATATCGCATCAACTATTTTTCGGATATCAAATTTAACGCGCCGTCCGTCCCTCTTTAAAATTGTGTCTATCATAATTTTCCTTTCCCACAATACACAACATATTGTGTTTAGATTTCATTTTAATCAAATTATATTCTACATATAGATATTTGTCAATAGACTTTTTTAAAAAAATTTAATTTTTCTT
>JAFVAZ010000079.1 GCA_017480265.1 Clostridia bacterium | reverse complement strand
TTTAAGCTTTAATATGTAAAATTTTAAAGTCTCAACATCCACAAAGTTGTTTATACATAAAATAAAAACATCCACATTACATGCATCCAAGTATGAAGTTATAAGTTTCCCAAAGATATTTTTGTTTTGATTATTGATAAAGAAGCAACCGCCGCCAACGTTTATAATCCAGACATCAAAATTCTTTTTTTCTTCTGCTGCACACATATAATTATTTATTGAACATACTATATCTGGAAATATCACTTTAGTAGGGTATTTAAAAATATCGTAACCATATAAACTGCCTGCTGGGTTATACGTTATTGCTTTTGGCGATAAATGATCTTGAGCAAAGTTTCGCATTAAATTTGTTTGTACGTCAAATTTATTAAGATTAGCTCCAATCCCGGAAATTAAAATTACGGGCTTTCTAAGTGCTGCAAGATTTTCTGTATAGAAATCTTCATGCTTATGAATCCACGTTTCATCAGCAATATTTCCTTTAAACTCTCCTAGACAGATTATTTCGCGATTTTTAAAATGAGTAGAAATTTCGTCAGAAATTTTGGCTTTGCTTTCTTTAGTATTTATTACGACGATCACATCAAAATCATGTTCAAGTTGCGGCGGCTGTTCGAGGCTGCAAAAGGCTTTTAAGTCATGGTCATAGAAAGCTACGATATTACCTAACTTCATACAATTATCAACGTCTTGAAATTTTTGGCTTGGAAGCATTACCACAGCTACTCTTTTATTTTCTAACTCATTATAAATCCTGCATTTTTTATAATTTAGCTTTTCTAGATAATTTTTAGAACTGTCTAATTTTAGACCGTAGTCTTTTTTCAAAATAAAAAATTTATCATAAAAAGGAACGCCATCTAACTTTTTCCCTAAAACACCTGAAAAATTGGCAGCAGCCATACTCGTACAATTAAGAGCTGTAGTGCTATTCCCAAACTGAACAATATCCTCACTCATATAAACTGACAGAGTAGAATCATCTATTTTTTTTATTTTTTCAGTCTCATGCTCACTATGTATTTGTATAGAAACTACGTTTTTTAAGTCTGCAGGATAAGAAACCTCCCCAGAGTGAGATGCAGCTGAGATAATAGCAATATTATGTTCTACTGCCTCTTGGCAAGCTCGATAAAGTTCTTCTGAGTGTTCATCCACACCTAAACTAATGTTAATTATATCCGCACGTTCTTCTATTGATTTTTTTATTCCTAAAATTATACCCTTAAGCTGCAGTTCACCGCAATCGTTAGCGATATTTATATCCACGATATCAAATGCAACTTTTTGTTTCAAAATTTCTTTTAAGCAAAAAGTTCCATGGTGCCCGATAGGCTCTTTGTAGCCATTGATTATTTCATTATTATAAAGATAAAAATGATTTATATTAACTTTTTTATCAAATGCTTTTGAAATACCTGTGTCGATAATAGCTATTTTGATATTCATAAAGTTTTGCACCTCTCATTTATCATTCTATGGACATGTTTTCCAAATACGTAATAATCTCTCTTTTGTCTTTTACTTCTTCTATGTAGTATTTTATCCCCGCATATACTTCTTGCGAGCATTCTTTGCAATATTCAGCGGACGAGTCAACTATATCTTTAAAGCAAAAGCTCGCCAGCTTTGCCGCCCAACAGCTTTTACATTTTTGAGATTTTTCAAAAGTAATATCGAGCAGCTTGTTTAATTTATCAAGGTCTATTCCATTATAAATATCACCGATGGTAAAAGTCTCATTTCTTTCATCTACCCTTTCGCAAACTATAATTTGACCTTCTGGGGTTACAAAATTCCTTCTAATACCGGGAATACAAAATCCACCAGGACAAACTTCAGTAGTTTCTATTTCATTATTTAAGCCTTCATGATATATTTTCATGCTTTCTAAAATATTTTCTTTAAAGAATTCAAACTCAGTTTCATCAATTTGATCTTGCAGATGTGACTGCAATTTTTCATTCAGAATCTTTTTAAAAGGCTCAGTTAATTTTGATGTAGCAAAATTGATATTAGATTTACATATCATATCCCAAAAAGCATATTGGCTTTTGCAACGGTTAATAGAAGTTGTAACAGCACTTATGCCTATACTCCTTTTGAAAAAGCTGGGGTCTTTTTTATAAATCTTTACTAAATTTTTAAAGACTTTATCAAAAGACGGCTTGTTAAATAAGTCTTTTCGATGTTCATCGTGCGATCTTTTTGTGCCGTCTATGCTAACAAGCATGTGGAATTTATTTCTAATTACAAATTCAACGATATCGTCATTTTCAAAAAGTAGCCCATTTGTCGTTAAGTTATATGATGGGATTTTAAAAGGATATTTTTCTTTGCAATATTCCACACAACTTTTAATTAAATCGAATCGGAGAAAAGGCTCCCCACCATAAAAGCTTACATATGCAACATTTGAATCACTTGAATTTCCCATCAAAAAATCGATAGCCTTGAATGCTACTTCTTTTGTCATATTTTTTAATTTATAATTGCTATCAAGATATTTTTCCATGTAGCAACAATACTCACACCTCAAATTACAATTTTCTGTAACACACAAAGTAATCGAATTAACCGAACGATTTAATACTTTTTTAAATTCGTCATCGCTATATGGCTTATACCGTAGTATGCTAAATTCCATTGGATTTCTAAAATCTCTAAGCCCATTTCTGTTTATAAACTCAGAGTATTGTTCGGAAAATACGCCACTTTTCATTTCGCAAGATAAATCTCCTGGCAAATGTATAATTTTATTATTTACAGCATCGTATATATAGTCGCCAACATTAGTTTCTATTATTTTGCTCAAAAACATTTTGATCGTCTCCTTTTTAAATAAAATAGTCTCGCTTTTCCTTACGCTTTTATACCATAACTTTTAGCAAATATAGTTGCATCTCTTAAAATGGTTGCATTTTTACCTTCACACTTTTATGTAGCTTATTATCGCGTTTATTTAAGAAAATTTCTCTATGTCTTAATATTGTTACTTGCTTCTATAACCGCGAGCTATAATAGGAATCGTTCTTATTTTGTCAAGCAAGCATAATGGCATCTAAGTTATTTATCTACGGGTAGTACCTCTACCAACATTGCTAGAACTGCCGTTAGGCCTACCGCACAGGCAGGGGCACCCTAGAGCTTTTACGCAAAAACTTTTTACTTTATTATTAATTTTTATTAAAGCTTTTTTTGCTTGCATAATTCGTTCACCTCCTTTGATGAAACGCTAAATAAGCTACATGAAAGTGTGAAGAGTAAAAATTGATTTAGCAAAACTTCATTCTGGCCACTTGAAGATTAAAATCGTAATGAAACGAGGTTTTAATACTTTTGATATTCCAAAATATCCTTGTAATTACATATTTTCTCTATTTGACCGATTTAGCTGCTCCATTGTGACCGGCAAATAATATACTATGCTTTTATCACAATTTCATGTCCAGTGCCGTCAATATGAATCTCTTGCTTTTGCTCCTTGTAACAACATTTATTATGTTTAATTGCCCATCCTGCCCCAATGATGGCTGTTAAAATAGGCACAACACTTCCAGTAATAATACCAATTATAGCACCCGTTCCTAACGAACTCGAGCCATTATCGTCTTCCGGGTCAAGGCTGGGGGTAAATTCATATGTGGGTGTAGATGTTGATGCTGACGATGACGTTTGAGATGCCTCCGTTGGCGCTGTGGAAGTTTGGGCAGGAAGTATTATAGTTTTCGCTACAGGAATCCCGCAGAAAGTCTCGTTTTCATATACAGTAGGGACGTTTACCTCTGTTAATTCATCGCTTTGGCTAAATACAGGACCATTAGTAGAAGGTTCTTTGGATCCATAAAAACTAGCCGACGATAAATTTTCGCACGAAGAAAATTCATATGTACCAATGTG
>JAFVAZ010000007.1 GCA_017480265.1 Clostridia bacterium | reverse complement strand
TTTTACTTTTTTGCATAGCGATTCAAGGACATCTATGAAACCTTCGGGCTCTTTGAGGATCTCTTGAGGATGAACCCCTACAGCAGCAAAGATTTGCGGATATTTTCTGGATAGCGCCACAGATCGCCTGGAACTTTCGATATTGCACCCAACGTTTATCACATTGCAGATATCCTCTGAGAAGATTTGCTCCAAAAGAATATCTCTGTCCGAATCAAACGCAGGGTCATCATAATGTGCATGAGAATCAAAAATATTAATAAAAAACAACTCCTTGCAGAAAGATTTATCTGTAAATGATAACCTGTATCAATAAAGAGCCAAAGAAAAGTAGCGCAAAAAAAGCGGCTAATACTTTGATAAAGATATTATTTCGGGCAAAGTGTTTTTTGCTGAATTTCACAAATATCACCTCATAAAAATATGCTTTCATTATATTGTATAGCATTTGGCCGCACTTTACAACACATAAAAAATTAAGGCACGAGTTACCGTGCTTTATCTATAAAAACCATTGATCTAAAGATGATGAGCAGTTAGCATAGAGTTATTTCTCTTTTTCTGCGATATCAGCTTCTACTATCGCGTCGTCGCCAGAGTAGGCATCTAGCACAGAGTCTTTCAATGAGATGGTAACCTTTGTGCTAGGTTCCTCTATACCAAAAGCTGATTTTGCCGTACACTTTTCACCCTTAGATATGCTCTTAGGGTAAGCGTTTAAGCTTAGTGGATATTTATCGCATTCATTTCCCTTTTCGTCGGTTACTTTGAGGCAAGTGCTAGGGTAGTAAACATCAGAACGGCTCCCCACGTTTTCATAGGTATATTTGATGATAATGACTTGCGCGGGCGCTTTCTCTGTATACTGATTCCTTTCATCCGTCAAACTTACGCTATCGACCGTGACTTTAAATCTCTCCTCGCCTTCGGCATTTTTCATGCTTATAGCCTCTCCCACGGAGTAGATTTTTTTCTCTTCTTTGTTTGTGTCCGAGTCAGTGGATGCATTTTCGTTAATGCTGCACCCACACGCAGCAGAGAAGATAAGAACCGAACATGATGCTATCACTACAGATAATTTTTTTAAAAATTCTCTCATGATACACCTCCATCATAAAATCCAAGATGAGTGAGCAAACTGCACCAAATCTGAGGCATCGCTACCTTACAATATCTTTGTAAACTTGAAGTGGGAGTTAAGCAACCCTTCTCGTTGATAGAATCTATGCGCATCTACGCGACGTTCACCGCTGGCCGCTTCTATCTGCAGGCAGGTTTGATCCTTTGCTATATTGCAGGCTAAAGCAAGCATCTGCTTGCCTATACCCTTTTTCCTGCATTCCGGAGCAACTACCAATTCCATGATCTCTGCGATGAGCCCGGCATGGTGCAACTGTTCTTCAAATCTTAAGTTCAAAGCACCTACGATATTTTCATTATCATCAAGGCAAACTATGCAGTAATAATCCTGGTCTTCCGTCTGTTTTTCAAATATCTCAGTGAATTTATCGTAGGGAAGCTTTTTTGATTCAAGTTCACAAATCAGGTCATAGATGCCTTTACAATCGCCTAATGTGGCTTTTCTATACATAAATATGCCTCTTTTATCGCTATAGGTTTATCTCTTCGAGAATTGTGGAGCACGGCGAGCAGCTTTGAGGCCATACTTTTTGCGCTCTTTCATTCTTGGGTCTCTGGTCAATAATCCGGCCTTTTTCAGAGATAAACGCAAATCTTCCATATCGTATTGCAGCAAAGCTCTGGAGATCCCGTGGCGCACAGCACCTGCTTGACCAGTTACTCCGCCACCTGTGACCGTACATACGACGTCGAACTTATCTGATGTGTTTGTTAGTTCTAGCGGTTGGCGAACGATTAACTTCAAAGTCTCTAGTCCAAAGTAATCATCTATGTCTCGCTTATTTATCGTGATTTTGCCGGTTCCTTTGTAAAGTCTGACCCTAGCAACGGAACTTTTTCTTCTGCCGGTACCATAAAGGTACGATTTATTATCAGTCATTTTCTCAATCTCCTCTCTTATATATCAAGTATTTCGGGATTTTGTGCCGCGTGATTGTGTTGGTCTCCGGCAAATACCCGCAGTCTTGTCAAAGCTTTTCTCCCGATTGTTGTGCTTGGGATCATTCCTTTGACTGCCAAATACATTGCTTTCTCTGGGTTTTCGTTCATTAGTTTATCGTAGCGAACGGACTTAAGATGACCGATGTAACCTGTATGACGGTAATAATACTTTTGAGTTAGTTTATTTCCGGTCAAAGTAGCGTCTTTACAGTTTAATATTATCACATGATCTCCGCAATCTACGTGTGGTGTAAATGTCGGTTTGTGTTTTCCGCGAAGCAAAACAGCAGCCTTGGCAGCTACTCTACCCAGTGGCTTATTTTTGGCATCTAAGATATACCATTTGCGAGTTACTTCAAGCGGCTTTTGCATGAAAGTTGACATTGTTTGTAAGCCTCCTATTTTATTGGTTTTTATTTAACTGTCTTTATGATTCTACCATAAATAAAAATTATCGTCAATGATTTTTTGACTTTTAAATTATTTTTTTATGTTATCTCTTTTTTGCTCTTTTATTTGTAGAGAAATCTCGCTCTTTATTTCATCTATATCTTTTGTTTAGGGTTGGCGATCCCTTTTGTTATATATTTTTTTTAGGTATAATATTTTAAATTAGATCTCATCATTGAAGTTTTGCTTTAAATCGTAAAATTATGGGAGAGTGATCTTTTGCCAATAGTAAATACGAAAGAAATGCTGCAAAAAGCATACAAAGAGAAATATGCCGTAGGAGCATTTAATATCTGCAACATGGAGACGATCCAGGGGATAAGCTGCGCAGCAGAAGATTTGTACTCGCCGCTGATACTGCAGGCTTCTCCCGGAGCAATCCAATATGCAGGGGTAGATTATCTAGTCAACTTAGTTCAAGTTACAGCAGATAAAACGCCGTTACCTATTGCCTTGCACCTAGATCATGGAAGCGATTTTGAGATTTGCAAAAAATGCATAGATAAAGGCTTTTCTTCTGTGATGATAGATGGATCAAGCTTAGATTACGAAGAAAACGTAAGCATGACCAAAAAAGTAGTGGATTACGCTCACTCCAGGAATGTCACAGTAGAAGGGGAATTGGGGATACTGGCCGGAGTAGAAGATAATGTAAAAGTAAGCGACGCAGAAGCTAGCTATACTGACCCTGCTCAAGCAGAAGACTTTGTGAGGAAAACCGGCGTGGATTCTCTGGCCGTAGCTATAGGAACTAGCCATGGGGCCTATAAATTTAAGCCTGGTCAGATACCTAAACTGAGATTCGATATTTTAGAGAAGATCGAAGAACGTCTACCGGATTTCCCTATAGTATTACACGGAGCGTCGTCTGTGTCGGTTGAATCTGTAGATACAATAAACAAACACGGCGGAGATATCCCTAACGCTATAGGAATCCCCGAGGATATGCTCCGGAAAGCTGTACAAATGTCCGTCTGCAAAATAAACATAGACTCAGATCTAAGATTAGCGGTGACCGGTCAGATACGGAAATACCTTGACGAAAACCCCGCCAAATTTGACCCACGCAAGTATCTTTCTTACGCTAGAGATGCAGTATATGATGTAGTGTTTAAGAAAATTACGACGGTCTTAGGTAGCGCACAAAAAGCGTAATTGCCCACAGGGCCCACTCTTATTTGACAAGAGATTTTACCGAGAATATAATTTGTTTATTGCGGGTTAGCTTATCACATAAAGGCCCCCTGAGCATTGCAAAAAGGAACTCTCTAAATATAGGATAAAAAAGGAGTTATTTATAATGGAATATATGAAGACAAATGAACTGAGGCAAAAATTTTTAGATTTTTTCGCATCTAAAGATCACCTAAAATTGCCAAGCTTTCCCTTAATCCCCAAGGATGACAACAGCTTACTGTTAATCAACTCCGGGATGGCGCCGATGAAAAAATACTTCACCGGGGAAGTGACGCCACCCAGGACGCGTGTAACCACGTGCCAAAAATGCATCAGGACGCCGGATATAGAGAGAGTGGGCGTCACAGCAAGGCACATCACGTATTTTGAGATGCTGGGCAACTTCTCTTTCGGAGATTATTTCAAAAATGAAGCGACCGCCTGGGCTTGGGAATTCTGCACAGAAGTGCTGGAAATGCCAAAAGATAAGTTATGGATCTCGATTTATGAAAATGACGACGAAACTTTTGAGATCTGGACGAAGAAAATTGGCGTAGATCCTTCTCATATTGTGCGTCTTGGCAAAGAAGATAATTTTTGGGAGCATGGAGAAGGCCCTTGTGGACCGTGTTCCGAGCTCTATTTTGACAGAGGAGAAAGCTACTCCTGTGGCTCGCCAACCTGCACAGTAGGTTGTGACTGCGATAGGTACGTCGAATTTTGGAATCTTGTCTTCACGCAGTTTAATAACGACGGCAAAGGGAACTACTCGACCCTGACCAAAACGAATATAGATACAGGCATGGGGTTAGAGCGATTAGCCTGCATCATGCAAGGTGTAGATAATGTCTTTTTGATAGACACTATGCAAAATATCATGCGTCATATAGGCAAAGTCGCCGGCGTGAGATACGGAGATAACCCTAAAAGCGATACCAGCCTTAGGATTATCACGGATCATATCCGTAGCACTACAATGATGATTGCAGATGGGATCATGCCTTCAAACGAAGGACGCGGTTATGTTTTGCGCAGATTGCTAAGGAGAGCCGCCAGGCACGGCAAACTGCTAGGCGTAAATTCTCCTTTTCTCTTTGAAGTTTGTGATACCGTCATAGAT
>JAFVAZ010000078.1 GCA_017480265.1 Clostridia bacterium | reverse complement strand
GCTATTGCTACTACTTTAGATGCATCATCCTGCACCTTTTCGACCTCTGCCAATATACCTTTGTCATTCTTTAATAACTCTAAAAACTCTTTTATACCTTTCATTTTATTTTCCTCCTATCATTTTACTTCCAAAAATCTTTAAACTTTTTCCAACCTTTTTTTAATTCCTGCCCTACTACTCCGCCGGAAACAGCTTCCATCCTTAAATCAGTATAATCATCTTCCGTGAATGTGTACCCATGCTTTTTCGCTATTGCTACTACTTTAGATGCATCATCCTGCACCTTCTCTACCTCTGCCAATATACCTTTTTCACTCTTTAATAACTCTAAAAATTCTTTTAAACCTTTCATTTTACTCACCTCCTTTCACTATAATTTTTCCCATCAGAAAATATTTCACGCTCTAAACCATCACCCCCTTTCATGGTGCGGTACAGTAAGCACACCACCATGCGTTTTTAACGCATTCTATCGTTCTTCTGAGCGAACATACCTAATACCACCCAAGAAGGCACTTCTTTTCTCTCTGCAACTACGCCTCCAGAGACAGTCTCAAGCTGTTCCTCCGTTACTTCCCCGCTATCCAGTATGTTTCTAGCAAGGCCAGTCATCTCTTCTGCAAATTCTTCTTTAGTCATTCCATCTAGGTATGGCTCAGCCACCTTATAAGCTCCATCAATAGAATTCTGCGCTAAAAAGATAGCTCTCAAATCCTCATCCATAGTTAAAAGGTCTAGAAACCGTTCCATATTCTCCTCCTATTTGAATTTTTACACTCTTTACTTATATCCAGTAATTTAATATATTTATTATTTCTTTCATCTTATCTTCATTTCTTCCACCTGATATATGCTTCAAATCAGAAGGTGAAATCTCTTTATAATGCTTATCGTATAGTTTTTTGTGTACATACGCTACGCCATCTTTGAATTCTTTGAACGACACTCCGCCCAAGTATGGCTTAGCTAATTCGTAACCTTCTTGCGCTGAATTTGTTTGCAAAAAAAGCTGACGAAATTCTGGCTCAGTAAATAACTTCTCAAAAAAACATTTTAATTCTTTTCTCATACAAAATCTCACCTCCATTCTACACTAACTGGCGTTTAGCCATCTCAGCAAAATATCCATCCTTAGCCATTAGCTCATCGTAGGTACCTTCTTCTACTATTTTGCCTTTATGCAGATAAACAATCCTATCGCAATCTTTGATAGTAGATAATCTATGAGCTATGACTATCCTGGTTATATCCATTTTCTCTAGGGTTTTCACCACTATAGATTGTGTTATATTGTCAAGTGCTGACGTTGCTTCGTCAAACATCAACAATTCCGGGTTTGATATCAAGGCACGTGCTATCATGAGTCTTTGCTTCTGCCCACCGGAGATGCCTCCCCCATCTTCTGATACCATGGTATGCATACCCATAGGCATTTTTTTGATATCTTCAGCACAACCTGCCTTTTCTGCCGCCAACCAAGCGTCATCCATAGTCGCTGTTGGGTTTGTTATTGTTATATTGGAGAATATACTATCGCCAAAAAGTTTTCCGTTCTGCAGTACGATACCTATCTTCCTTCTTACACTGTGTAAATCCAATTTATTTAAATTTTGGTTATCAAAGTATATTCCACCGCTGTTTGGGGTTTCAAAACCTAACAACAACCTAAACAGCGTAGATTTACCACAACCTGTAGAACCAACTATACCTAAGTATTCACCTTTCTTTATAGATAAATTCAGGTCATCTATAATCAACGGGCTATCTTTATCGTATCTAAACTTTACGTGGTTAATGTCTATCTTACCGGAAATTGAGTCAACTTTTACTCTGTTTTTATTTGACTCCGGCACCTCTTTCAGAATTGGTTCCAAAAGTTCTATAGTCGGCTTTAAATAAGCTATTTCGGTTACTATCCCAGCTATCTTCAAAATCGCCGCTGAAAATGCTCCGAATGCTGCATTAAATGCCATATAGTCTGCCGGTGCTAACTTATTTGCATAAACTATCCAGTAAATCAACATCGTTCCGCCAAGGCTGATCGCACTATTGATAGCTCCTGAAATCTTTATAAATAAATTAGGTGAAAATTGAATCTTAGCTAATTTTGAATATAACTTTGACCATATAGAAAATGCCCTGACCTCTGCACCCGCTACTTTGATCTTTGATATACCACTAAATAATTGGTATACTGTACTTGAAAGTAACGGTGCCACCTTGCTTCCTTTTTTATTTAATTGAGTGGAGAAATATCCATTCAGCAGGTTGCTGCCCAACATACAGAGTATAATCAGCACCGTAGGAAGCAATAAACTAGAAGATAAGCTGGTGATCTGCCACAAGTAAACAAATGAGAATATCACAGCTAACATCGTAGGCAGTAGATCACTACTAATGGCGCTACAAACTTGGTTTAACCTAAATGTCCTGACCGCTAAATCTCCAGATCCGTAATTTTTAAAAAATCCAATCGGTAAATTTAAAAGCCGGATCCACAAAGCTCCTTGCGTGGTAAACTGTATCTTATCTCCGATCCTGGCGATCCATAAAGATTGGAACAAACTAAAAGCCGTTGAACCAACCGTGACACCCACCAGGAGCGCTCCCATAGGGAAGATATCCTTTATCGTACCGGAAGGAATGATCTGATTGTAAATAATCTGGGTAATCTTAGGTGTGATGAGACCCATAAGGCTTACTATAATAGCAATACCTGCTAAGAACGCTATATCAAATGTTGAAAATGACTTCAAAACGTAAATTATCAGATCCTTAACCGACATTGATCTATCATTTGGGAAGGGCTTATAGAAGCATTTGCCCGTTGGTGAGATCATCTTAGCTGTTTCTTTATTGATAGCCACCACTCTATCCGTTTTTGGGTCAACATAGCTGTATCCACCGAACTTTTTTGGTATCAGAGTTACTATCTCGCCATCTGCAGTCTCTGCTACTATAGGACCATCTCCGTGAGTCCACCACTTGCGCTTTAATGCGACTTCACGCCTTGTGAGGCCTGTAATCCCAAGTGCGGTATCTAGGTTCGCATCATTTTCCATATCGTATTTGCTTAAAACGATCCGATCCATTTTATAGTAATCCGTCACTCTATCTATAGCTTTAGCTAACTGATTATATTTATTTTCAGCAACTTCTTTTTTGAAATCTCTGCCTAAATTCCCTCCAACCGCAGCTTTCGTGACCTCTCTACATGCCTCGCTAAACATTTCTTTTTCTAGCAATTTTTTGCTTTTGACTTTTTCTGAAAAATCCATAATCTGCTACCTCCTTTCTATTCACTCTTCACCAATTGAGCATACTTACCATCCAGCTCAATTAATTCTGCGTGTGTTCCTCTTTCTACTATCTCGCCATATTCTAGCATTACGATCTCGTCTGCATCCCGGATAGTAGATAATCTATGCGCAACAACAAAGCATGTTATCCCCCTGCGCCGCACAGCATCCATAACCGCTTTTTCCGTTGTAGGGTCTAGTGCGGAAGTCGCTTCGTCCAAGATCATTATGCTTGGGTTAGCTACGAAAGCTCTTGCAATCTCGAACCTCTGTCTCTGTCCGCCAGAGAAATCTCTACCGTTCTCTACCAATGTATGGTTGTAGCCATTTTCTCTTTGTAATATATCTGAGTGAATGCATGCATCTTTACAGGCTTGGATCAAAGTTTCATCGCTTATGGAATCATCCCACATAGTGATATTATTCCTTATGGTATCCTGGAATAGCGTCACCTCTTGGTCAACCATAGAAAGCGAGCCCCTGTAGACCAACCTATCAATTTCCGGGATCTTCTTACCATCAAATAAGATCTCTCCCGTTTTTACAGGATAAAGTCCGGATATCAACTTTGCTATAGTAGACTTACCACTACCGCTACCGCCTACTAGCGCAACCATCTTGCCTTTTTCTGCTTTGATGTTCAGATTTTTCAATACAGGTTCTGACAATGGGCTATACGAAAACGTTACATCTTTTAATTCTACGTCTCCGTTTAATTTCTCAAACTTTGCTTTATTGAAAGCCGGGTCATTGGTCTCATTTAGGTCGATATTTACGTCCGGTTCATATCTTAGGACATCTTCTATCTTCGCTGTATCGCCGCTCAAAGCCTGGATATCTTGTCCGATCCCCACTAACTCTGATACCGGCGACAGGAACTGGCTCAGAAAGCTCTGGAACGCCAAAAGTGTACCAGCCGTAAACCTTCCCATCAATATATTGTAAACACCGAGTAGTAATATCAAAATATCTGAAAAACCCTTGACCATCGCAGGTAAAATCGAAACATAACTGTTTCTTTCTCGTATTTTTTGTATTCCGTTAGAGTACTTTGTCTGATATCCAATCCACTTCTGGAAAAATCCTGATTCACAGCCACTTGATTTGATCGTTTCTATCATGCTGATCCCGGCAACGGTACAACCTTGCAGCATACCGCCGTCCCTAGATAAAGCCTTATTGTCGTTTTCGTTTTGCTTAGAAACAACCTTGATTATCAAGATATTAATCAAAGCCGCTGCCAATCCAATCAAGGACATTTTCCAATCGTAATAAATGAGAACACAAAAGTATACACCAATCATGATTAAATTGAGTACTATCGGAGCGACCTTCTGGCAGATAGTCCTAGCTACGGTATCGTTACTATCTTGCCTTGAGCTGATGTCTCCGGCGTACCTTTGGGAGAAAAACTCCACCGGCATCCTCAAAACATGCCACATGAAAAGCATCCCAGAGTTAACGCTCATCTTACCTTGTATTTTCATTAAATAAATTGACCTCAAGCTCATTAAGATAAACGTCACTACCAAAGTAATCCCCATAGCCATCAAAAGCGGCATCATAATACCTGTGTCTGTACCATAAAGGATTTTATCTGAGAAGACCTTTGAGAAAACTGATTGGATCGATCCTGTAATAGATAGCAACAGGCCCGCCAGTAATATGAAACATAGTGGCAATACCGCACCATCCAACCTTTTTAAGAGGAACTTCATTACGCTTTCTTTTTCACCATCTGCTACAAATTCCTCCCCCGGCTCAAACGTCATGGCGATACCGGTAAACGATTTCTCAAATTCATCCATCGGCACCTTAGTCATGCCAGACGCCGGATCCGCGATAATCGCCTTATCACCTTTAAAACCGCACAATACCACGAAATGATTAAAATTCCAATGGATGATCGCCGGGTATGTTACACTCTCTTGTAGCTTTTCTACGCTATTATATGAATATCCTTTAGCCACCATCCCGTTGTGCCTAGCCGCAATCAGCATATTCTTCGCATTACATCCATCTCGCGATACACTACACTCTACACGTAGCTTTTCCAGCGGGATATATTTTTTATAGAATGCAAATATCATAGCTAACGAAGCGGCCCCACATTCTAAGGCTTCCATCTGTAGAATTATCGGCACTTTCTTAACCTTATTACTCATTATATCCATCCTTTCTTACAAAATTTATATTATATAGAAACTTTTCTTTTTAATTTATTTTTGTATGGCTAAATCAATAAATCTATAGGTCTCTTGCTTTCCGTCACAAATTTAACTGTGCAGATCGTACCTACATCCACGCTTACAGTGCCTCCCTTAGAATTTGACCACTCAAATCCGCTCTTCGTCGCACTATCCACATTTAGCCTTATCCTTATTTCCACGCAGTCCGCCGTTAAACCTAAAGCTGAGATATACTTCTTTGTACCCATAGAGGCCAGTATGCTTTCTTCTGTGACGGTGCTTGTCCCGATCCTGGTGACCGTTCCTATCATGTAGCCATACTCTTCTCTTTTTACATTTGCAGGTGTTACTTGTGCCTGCATCCCAACTTTAAAATTTATAGCTGTAGAAAACGGTACATACGCCAAAATTTCCTTAGAATTTGAATTGCTTTTATCCGATACATTTATGGCAACCTGGTCACCTTCTTGCACGGAGCTATTCAAAGACGCTATTCCATTTATGGTCCCCGCTTTGTCTGCTACTATAAAAGAGCTGGTTATATATTGATACTTCAATGCATTCAAAGCTGCGGAATCACCGGCAGACCTTAAAGAAGCTATCTGCTGAAGTAAGCTAATATTTGGGATAACCGCTAAAACGTCCCCTTTCTCTACCTGCGTGTTCTCTTTCACTAATACATCCGTGACCGTTCCAGATGACATCGCATTCGAGATCATAACACTATCCGCCGGAAAAACAACCCCTACAGAATCGACCCCGGAAGACATATCTCCCGTAAATGCCCATATCCCTACGAAAATCGCCATCACAGTTATAGCTGATATCAGTATCCAGATATATGGACGTGTAATCCTTACATGTTGATCCAATTGCTCAGGATTTGAAACTGTATCTAGAGCTTCTTTCCTAAATAAACCATTCTGCTCCATTATTCTTTTCCTCCTTTTACTTTAAACTTTCTTCTCTATAAACTACATTATTCTTTACGACCCAATACTTAGGTTCTTTATCTAAGCTGCCGTTTTGTTTAAATTTAATATCTGTATATCCGTCGTAAGCTTCTACTGATAACATTCCTTCTACAAATTCTTCCGAACTATTTGCATTTTCTAGTCTTTTTGCAATCATATTTGTAAGATCGTAACCTTGCGCCGTGACACTTGTGATATCTAAGTATTGAACTTGCGGCTCATATTTATCGTAGAATCTCTGCAGTTCTGCATCTGAATCAACAGGATATGAGCTCGGCATTACCATGCCATCTAAGTATTTACCATATTCATTCATGTAACTTAAATCATTAAAGTATTGATCGCCTAGTATCATCATATTAGGGTCTTTTTCTTTGATCATCTTTACCAATTCAACTGCCCAATCCATATCATCAAAACTTAATACCACAGCATCTACGCCTAAAATTTGCCACCGTGCCCAAACTTCGTCAAACTCCGTTGCTTTATTTGGTCCACTTACTGAATCAATAACATTTGTAGCTCCACTTCCGCTAACGGCATCGTTGAATCCTTCCTGGAAATCGATTGCATATTCTGAATTAGAATGTGCTACCGCTATCCATTTGTATCCGTGGTTAACTACATATTTTCCTAGCGCAATACCTCCATCTTCGGCCGAAATAGTTAAATTCATAACATATTTGTAGCCACTTTCCATTGTCCGATCATAACACCCATTTATGATGAATAATGGTTTTCCAGCTTCGTCGAATAATGAAGCAACCGTGTCCACTATCTCAAAAGACTGAAAAGTAAATGCCATAGCGTAAGTATCATCATTAACTACTTGTTTAGCGTTGGTAACACCATTATCATAGTTGTCATCATCGTTAAACAACTTATATTTGATATTTACGCCTTTTTCTGACAATTCTTTTATAGCTAAATCTACTCCCGCTATAAAGTCTTGCCTTTCCTCAAATTTTCCGCTAGAACCCAAGAAAGCAATATTAAGCTCTTTGCCTTGCTTCAGTGGGTTCCAGTCGGACGCCCCGCACCCCGTAAGGAGTGCCATACCAAAAACAACCGCCAATAAAATACCAAAAACTTTTTTCATACCTCTCTCCATTTCTCTATCGTTTTAAATTTTTTTAAAGTTTTGTCACGATAGATACAAAACTTTATTTTATAATAGTGAGTTTTGCTTTTTTAATTGATAATCATTGAAGTACAATACTTTTTACGTTATTATTAAGTTTTTATATTTATCACTATACCATAATTATATAATCTTATTTTCAAAAAGTCAATATATTTTTTAAAAAATTGTTTTAAATGTATTATTATGTACAATTACTCGAAACTATCATTAAATACAGCCTATTTGTTTTCTTGTTTTATGGGTTTTGGGCGCTAGGATTTTATTTTTGACTGAACAAATATAAAACTTTATTTAACAATAGTGAGTTTCGCTCTTTTTATTGATAATTATTGAAACACAATACTTTTAACGTTCTGATTAAGTTTTTATATTTATCACTATACCATAATTATATAATCTTATTTTTAAAAAGTCAATATATTTTTTAAAAAATTTTTTAAATCTAATTATTCTGCACAATTGCTCGAAACTATCATTAAATGCAGCCGATTTGTTCTCTTGTTTTATGGGTTTTTATTCACTGAGTTTTTATCCTGAAGGATATGTACAAATAATAGAACTGTGATAAAATATAGATGTAACCATCTAAAGGAGAAAATATCAATGAAAAAAATGCTCTCTATTATATTGATTGCTATTTTATCTTTCCCTCTCAGTGGATGTAAATCAAACAAAAACAATATTCACGCAATAAAATATAACCTTGACACTGAACCAAAAACCTTGGATCCTCAAGCTGCAACCGACGTATCTGCCAATACTGTTATTTTGAATATCTTTGAAGGACTTACAAGACTAGATGAAGATGAAAATCCAACTCCTGCTGCAGCTGAAAAATGGGAAAACAACGATAATTTCACGGTGTTTACTTTTTATATCAGAAAAAACTTAACTTGGGCGAATAAAGAAAAGGCCCCCTTAACCTCAAAGGACTTCGCCTTTGGGATAAAAAGAGCGCTAGATAAAAATGCAAATTGTCCGCTTTCATATAAATTTCATTGTATAAAAAACGCAAAAAATTTTGCCCTAAACAGCAAAACATCTAACTCTTTAGGCATTGAGATCGTTGACGATTATATTATTAAATTTTCTCTGGAAGATCCAAACGAAGATTTCCCAAAACTCTTGGCTACCCCTGCTGCAATGCCATGCAATGAAGAATTTTTTTATTCTTGCGCTGGTCAATACGGATTATCTCATACTGCTATATTGTGCAATGGACCTTTTAAAATAAAGCATAAATACGGCTGGGAACATTTTAAAAATCTTACTTTAGTTAAAAATGATGCCTATCAAGGGCCTAATGAAACTTGCGTAGAGAATATAAACTTTACAATTGGACAAAATTTTGATAACTTGGTTGACTCTATAAAAAACGAAACTTTAGATGCTGGTCTTCTTAATCTGGATGAGGTGGAAAAAGCCAGAGAGAAAAATTTAACTATTTTACCATTTGCCGATATAATTTGGTGTATTGCATTCAATTGCTCAAATGAGATCTTTGCTAACCTAAATATGCGAAAAGCTATATTGTCTTCCTTAAATCGAGAATTTATATTAAATACTTTGCCGCCGGAATCTAGCATTGCCGATAAATTCATGCCGGTAGAAGTTTTTACAGAAAGTTCTCAATTTCAAAATTTCTCCGATAGCCGCCTATTTTTCAACGAAAATTCTAATCCTGATGATTATTTAAAAAACGGGTTAGCAGAGTTAAACTTAAAAACTCTCCCCAATATAACTATCACTTGCCTGGATACCAGCGAAACCAGGACTATTATAAGTAATATGCTAGAAAATTTAAACGAAAAATTAAATACAAATTTCAATATGAACCCTAAATCTTACCGCGAACTTTTAGCGTCTATCAATAATTCCAACTATCAAGTCGCTTTGATTCCTATAGTGATAGATACAAACTCTGCTGTGGATTTTCTTAGCATGTTTAAGTCAGATAATAAATCAAATTTGCCCAAATATAAAAATCCTTCTTACGATAAGCTCTTAGATAATGCCAAGAGCGCTAATCCTAAAGATTCCACCAAGTTGCTTATAGATGCTGAAAAATTGCTCCTCTCTCAAGCTGTGCTTTATCCTATGTTCAAACAGAAACAATTCTTTGCTATCAATCCTAATCTCAAAGGTATTATAGTTCATAAATATAAAGCGGGCATAGATTTTACTCACGTGAAAAAAGCTTAATCTCTAATTTTTCACAATAGCTAGATCAGCCGCTTCATAGCAAAAATATGTAATCCAATAGTATAGCTAGTCTAGCATATTCTGTAAATATAAAAAAGGTATCCCTCTACACTGCAGCCAAGCCATGCAGATACCTGCATGGCTTGGCTTTACGTATATTTTTTAATTATTGCTTTTTATTAAAAATCGACATAATATCGAAAAACGTGTCCTCTTCATCCGGGTTATCCACAACGTCTGCAGAAACTTGTCCTGCTCGCGAGAATCGCAACTGTGCGTCTTTATACTCTTTTTTTTCGCCTGAACTACTACTTGAACCGATAGGAACGGGTTCGACCTTCCCCGTCATAAATTTGCTAGACCAGCTACCTGCCTCATTATCCCCTGATTCATTCTCAAATCCTGTAGCTATCACCGTTACACTAATTTCATCTTCCATAGATTCATCAAACGCAGCTCCCCAAATAATGTTGGCTTCTTTATCTGCTTGTTCTGCAATCATAGAAGAAGCTACTTCTATCTCATCAAGCCCAATATCCGGAGAAGATGTAATATTTATAATTACGCCTTTGGCTCCATTGATAGCCGTCTCTAGCAAAGGGCTGGAGATTGCCATACTTGCCGCAGCTTCAGCCTTCTCTTGTCCAGATGCTCTGCCGACCCCCATGTGGGCAAATCCGGCATCTTTCATCACAGCTGTGACATCAGCAAAATCAAGATTTACAAGTCCCGGCAGCAAGATCAAGTCAGATATGCTCTGCACCCCTTGCCTTAAAACATCATCCGCTACTGCAAAAGCATTCAGTAAAGTGATCTTCTGATCACTTGCATATTTTAACCTTTCATTTGGAATAATTACTAAAGAATCTACGTGTTCCCTAAGTGCTAAGATGCCTTTTTCAGCTTGTTCCATTCTGCGTTTACCTTCAAAAGCAAACGGCTTGGTGACTATACCGATCGTTAAAATACCCATCTCGCGGGCTATCTTGGCTACTATAGGAGCGGCTCCGGTGCCGGTACCTCCTCCCATCCCCGCTGTGATAAAGACCATATCAGTCCCTTTTATCACTTGTGCGATCTCGTCACGATTTTCCTCGGCGGCTTTCTGCCCTATTTCCGGGTGCGAGCCCGCACCTTTGCCTTGAGTTATCTTCTCTCCTATCTGTATCTTATGCGTTGCTTTTGATCTTTGCAAAGCTTGTTTATCTGTATTCACAGATACAAAATCAACGCACTTTACCCCTGAATCTACCATTCTATCTAAGGCGTTGCCTCCGCCTCCGCCTACTCCTATAACTTTAATCTGTACTATATTATCAAAATTATTTTCTAACTCAAATGCCATAAAATGGCCCTCCTTTTGCGTAAACCATAGAATAAATTTTAATTTTCCTTTAACATTATAGCTCTATTTATAATTTATCATCTTTTAAAAAAATTTTCAATAGTTTATATAAGGAAAAAATCATATGTTTTACATAGATTCTTGATTTTTCATAAATAATGCCATTTTTAAGATTTTACTGTCCCTTTCGGTCTAAAGTAAGATGAATTTCCTTTATCTAGCATAGATACATCAAGCTCGCCTTTTTCATCTTTTCTTAACCTATTATTTATGATCTCTGACGCTGTACGTATTTTATACTCCAATTCCGTTAAATTTCCAAGCAAAATATCCACCCTACTTTGGAAATTGAGCCTTATATCTGTTTCAAGAGATAAATCTATCTCTGACATTTCCTTTAAGTTGTTATCCAATAATAAATCTAAAATTTTATATAAACTTTTGCCCCTATCTTCCACTTGAAAATTCAGCATCTCCCCTACCTTAGGCTCCAAAACATTCACTCCCTTTATCTTTAATAAATCCTTATCCATTTCTTCATCTATCTGCATTATTCTTTTATCTTTATTAAATAAAACATAGATGCCATCCTGCTCGATGCAAGCATATTTCTCCGCTTCCGATATTTTTATGATCAATTTATTAGGGATATATTTTTTTATATCGTTTACTTTTATAAACGGCAATTCTTTTTCTATTTTTTCTTTTACTTCTTCTAAGTTCAATAATACTAAATTTTGCCCTTTTTTTACTTTGCTGCTATCTATAATCTGCTCACCGGTGTACCTCGATTCTCCCCGTACTTCTATATCTTCTACCTTAAAAAAAAATCGCAATTGATATAGCCGTACCTACCACAGATATAATCAAAAAGAAAGCCAAAACCTTCAGCGTAAGCTTTACCCTATATTTAACCAAACCAGTTCTCCCTTTTTTAGTTGAATGTTTAATGTGACTTTCTTTTAAATCTTTTACTCTATATTTTTCGCTCTGCAAATCTGCACTTCCTTTTATGTATTTAACCGTAAAGCCTATGTTCACTCACGGTCAAAATTTATAATAAAAACAAAAGCTCATAATTAACTAATCCTTTTTATTTTTGCACCTAAGCCACTCAAATTTTCTTCTAACTTTTCATAACCTCTATCTATATGTCTGAGTCTTCTTATAGAAGAAATCCCCTGAGCCTTAAGTCCTGCTAAAACCAACGCTGCTCCTCCTCTTAAATCAGTAGCTGCCATATCAGCTGCATGCAGCTGCTCTACACCTTCTACTATAGCATTTTTTCCATTTACATATATTTGGGCACCCATCTTTAAGAGTTCTTTAGTATATTTGTATCTGTCTGAGAATACATTTTCTTCAAAGCTGCTTTTTCCCTTCGCTACTGTCATCATAGATAAAATCAAAGCCTGCATATCTGTAGGGAAGCCCGGATATACCGCTGTTTTCAATTTTTTTATGGGCGTTAATCTTTCCGGCGCTTTTATCAAAAGATTTTCTCCACTCATGATTATACCACATTTACACATTTTTAGCACTTTTACTATTTCGTTTAAATGGATCCGGGAAATATTTCTCACTAAAACTTCTCCGCCTGTTATAGCGCCAGCTGCCATATATGTGGCTGCTGCTATTCTATCAGGTATTATTTTGTATTCTGCCCCTGTAAGCTTAGGTACGCCTTTAATTGCTATTTTACTGGTCCCTGCGCCCTTTATTTTTGCTCCACATAAATTCAAAAATCTTATTAAATCTTCTATTTCAGGCTCTCTTGCTGCATTTTCCAAGATCGTTTCGCCGGAAGCTAAGGTTGCCGCTAAAATTATATTTTCTGTAGCACCTACGCTGGGGAACGGTAGTACTATTTTTGTTCCTTGCAATTTTTCCTTTACAATGCAAAAGAGCCGCACTCCATCTTCATGTATCTGTACTCCCATGTTCTTTAAAGCTTCTAAGTGAAAGTCTATGGGTCTGGGGCCCAGCTGACATCCTCCCGGTAAGCTTACTTGAGCTTTTTTTAATCTTGAAATTATTGCCCCTAAAAAGATAATTGACGAGCGCATTTCTTTCATCAATCGGTCAGGGATATCGTACCTTTTTATATTTTCCATATTTACTATTATGCTCTTGCCTTCTCTATATACGAAGCCACCTAGGTACTTTAAAATTTCTATAGAAAAATCTACATCTAAAATATCAGGGCAATTATGTATTATACATTGGCCCGAACACAAAACCGTAGCAGCTAATATAGACAATATACTATTCTTAGCCCCTTGCACACAAACTTCTCCCTTTAATCTCCTATTGCCCTCTATTAAAAAATGTGGCACCAAAATAAACCACCTTTCATCTTTGAAAAATTCTAAGCGTACTTTTATACAAACTATGCTATTTCAAAGATGCTGGTGATTTAAATATAGGACTTACAAATTGATATTTTCTACCTCAAAAAAGAGCTTATTTAAGGCTCTTTTATCAATCTATATATCATTTCATTTGCGTTAATTATCGCCATTTTTTTTGCATTTTTCTCAAGTTTACTTAATTTTTCTTTATCTTTAATCAACTCATCAACTTTTCTTATCAATCTTTCTCCTGTCAGATCTTTTTCTTCCAAGATCTCCGCGGCGCCATTGTTGACTAACTCCATCGCGTTATGATATTGATGGTTTTCTGCAACATTTGGAGATGGTATCAAGATAGACGCTTTGCCTAAAGCTTCTATCTCGCTTAAACTGATGGCACCTGCTCTACAGATAACTAAGTCTGCTGCTGCTAAACATTCGGACATATTAAATATGTATTCTCTAATATCTAAATTTTTATGATCTTTTAAGCAAACCCCTCTTTCTTCGATATTTGAAATAAGCCACTTGCCATATTGTCCAAAAGCATGGATCACTTGATATCTATCGTCTTTAGCTATATTTTCTACTAAATCCGCTATAGCTTCGTTTATCTTCCTGGCGCCAAGGCTCCCACCAAAGGATAATATAACAGGTCTTTTATCAAGATTTAATTTTTCTTTAGCTTTTACTTTATCTGCCTTTAGGATTTCTTCTCTTATTGGGTTACCTGTTATCACCAGATTGCATTTGTTTGGGTTAAAGTATTTTTGGGACGCTCTGGAGGCTAACATGACCGCAGAAGCTTTTTTAGATAACCACTTTGTTGTTATCCCGGGGTAGGCATTCTGTTCGTGGATTAAAGTCCTTATCTTTAACCTTGATGCCTGCCACAATACAGGCCCGCTTACGTAGCCTCCGGTACCTAGGCATATATCAGGGTTAAATTTCTTTAAGATACCCCTTGCTTCTATACAGGACTCTACAAAATTTTTAATCGTAGACATATTCTTGCCAAATCCCTGTAAATTTAGCTTCCTGCTAAAACCCGTTACCTTTATCCCTATAAATTTATACCCCGCTTTTTCTACGAGGTATTCTTCCATACCTCCTTTTGCTCCTATATAAATTATGTCTGCATTGGGTTCCTTTGTTTTTATATAGTTCGCTATGGCTATCGCCGGGTTGATGTGCCCTGCCGTGCCGCCTCCTGCAAATACTACCTTCAATGTAAGGCCTCCTCCTTTATTAAGCTTTGGTTTATTTTAAATCAAGTTTTCTCTATTTTGGAGGTTCTGGATATAGACAAAACTATTCCGATCTGAGTAAGGAGCATAACAAGTGATGTGCCTCCGTAACTAAAGAACGGTAAACTAATGCCAGTATTTGGCATTGTATTAGTGACAACAAAGATATTTAAAACCACTTGAATGCCTATCTGCGCAATTAATCCTGTGCCTAGCAATGATCCGAACCTATCCTTTGCACGCATAGAGATCACAATTCCGCGCCAGACAAGCATCGCGAATAAAACTAAAATAATAGCAGACCGAATAAAACCCAACTCCTCACAAACTACAGAAAAAATAAAGTCGTTGTATGGCTCCGGTATAAACAAATGCTTTTGCCGAGATTGCCCCAAACCTAAGCCAAACAGTCCTCCTGAGCCGATTGCATATAACCCTTGCCGAGTCTGCCAAGTGTCTACGCCGGAGTTTGGAGAGAATGGATCTAACCAACCTTGCACTCTGCCGTTGGCGTATGTTAGCTTATCTGTAAACAAAACCAAATACGCAACTGCGGCTAAGGCTGCTGCCAAAACTAACCCAAACCAGCGCAATTTGATGCCTCCTATATATAGCATCCCACCTGCTAACAATACAACGATTATCAAGCATGAGATATGAGGCTCTAAGTATAATAAAAATCCTGTCATGCCTAAAATTATAGCATAGGGCAATACGCCATATTTAAAAGTCCCCATCCGCTGGAAATTTAACGCGATAAAATGTGCAAACGACAAAACTATGGCAAACTTTGTTACTTCTGACGGCTGAAAACCCAGTGGCCCCAGTTGTATCCACCGGTGTACTCCATTCCTCACTGGCATAAAAAGCACCAAAATGAGCAGTAAAAAAGAAAGCAAAAGAATCGGTACTGCCCATCTCCTCAAGTGACGATAATCTACATACGAGACAGCTACCATAGATATCACGCCTATCACCGCCCATATCAGCTGACTCTTTATGAAATAATAACTATCTCCGTTTTTAAAATAATATGCATTAGGCGCAGACGCCGAAAATAACATCACTAAACCTATTATCAATAAGATAAGTGTGATGAAAAATAAAGGAAGATCTAGACCAGACCTTACAGAGAAGATCTTCAGCTTATTTTGTACCAGCTTCCTTTTTTTTGCGATAGGGTTTAGTGCCCCTAGGTCAGACTCAAATGCACTAAACTCTGCATTTTTATGATTTGCTCTTATAGCTTTGGAATGTTTTCTTCTGATATTCCCCATATGCAAAGGTTACCTCCTTTTTTCTGCTATTTTACTTTATAAACCTGATAAAATGCTCCACACAGAGATTACGCCACAAATTATCATAACTAAACAAAAAGATATGCAAATCTTAGTCTCGCTCCAAGAGCACATCTCAAAGTGATGGTGCAAGGGGCTCATCTTAAATAACCTTTTGCCACCAGTTAATTTGAAGTACATCACCTGCAGGATGACCGAAAACATCTCTAATATATATACTAAACCCATTGTAATTATCAGTATCGGCATATCTAGAGTATATGCAATGGCACAAATGATTCCTCCTAAAAATAGCGAACCGGTATCACCCATAAAAATCATCGCGGGGTACCTATTCCACAATAAAAAACCTAAGCAGCCTCCCATCAAAGCCCCTGATACTATACCCAATCCTGCATAATCTAATATCCCGGATATTATTAAGGCAAAAGCTCCATAAAAAAATGTTAAAGAAGTATCCAGCCCATCTATCCCATCTGTCAAATTCACGGCATTCACCATGCCTACTATCAGTATTGCACTGCACGGCCAATATATAACACCAGGGAGCAAAACTCTGCCAAAAAAAGGAATAACCATACTGCCAATATAGCTTGCTCCATAGGAACTTTCTGAGACATATACGACCATCAGGTAGCTGATGGCTACCGCAAACTGCAATAAAAGCTTCTGCTTTGCGTTCAGGCCCAGGTTCTGCTTTTTTACAACCTTTATATAGTCGTCTAAAAATCCTATCCCGCCAAAACTCAAAGCCATAACTAACCCCGCTATCAACTTTAATATTACTGTCGGCGTTTCTATATAGTCCATAAAAATCAACTTTGTTTCATGGTAATACAAAGGTAAACACACTACAACTGCTGCAAATATCCCTATGATAAACATTATGCCGCCCATGGTAGGAGTGCCTTGCTTATTTTTGTGCCATGCAGGGCCTATCTCTAAGATAATTTGCCCAAATTTTAATTTATGAAGGTACGGGATCAGCTTTTTCCCTAAAAGAGACGTCACTGCAAATGATATTATTACAGCTAAAATTATCCACTTGGTAGCCATTTTTTCGCTCCTCTATTTTTGCTTACTCAAAATTTTGCACTATGCCTATTTAATAATTATATCACATTTATTTTATTTCTTAATAAATTGTATATAACTAAGCATTTTGACTTTGGTACATCATCGTACCAAAAATAAAGCTTAAAATTTAATAACGATTTGGATCTAACCTAGTTTTCATCTAAAAACATAAACGTCTGCTTCAGTCTGAAGTTTGCTCTGCATTCTTTTGTGCAAATTCAACTGTCACTACTGTTCCTTTATTTACCTGCGTGCCAGGAGGAATGCTCTGCTTCACTGCTACACCTCCCTGCAAGATTGTTCCCTTTATTACAACGTTGAGACCGGCTTCTGTAGCTTCTTTATTTACTTTGGCTGGCGTGAGGTCTATAAACTTAGGGACTTTTACTTTACTTTCTAAGGAGGTCCCCTCTGTATACAAAATGATCTTTCCTCCTTTGGGCATTTTTGCACCAGCTTCTGGTATCTGCGCCACTACAGAGTCTCCGTTGCCGGAGATTGTGGGGCTAAAACCTAAATTGATCAACTTATTTTTTGCTTGGCTAACTGTAGACCCTACTACAAATGGAGTAGATACTTCTAAGTTTTTCATCTCTTCTTCTGTATATTTACACTCTAAGCCCAGATAAGGCAGTGCGTCCTGCATAACCTTTGCAAATGTAGGCGCGGCAACAGTCGCTCCGTAGTAGCTTGGTCCCTTTGGCGTGTCGTAATATATCAATACCGCATACTGGGGATTTTCTGCCGGCACAATGCCACAAAAGGATGATATGTAGTCCATCCCATTGGGGCCACTTTGTCCTATTTTTTGAGATGTCCCCGTTTTGCCCCCGATCCTATATCCGGGTACATATCCATTTTTGGCTCCGCCGTCTATGGCGTTTTGCTTCAAAAGTTCACAGATTCTCCTCGATGTTTCCTTAGAGATTACTTGGCGCTTTATTTTCTTTTCAAAGGTCTTCACGATGTTTCCATTCGAGTCTAAGATCTGCTTGGCTATGTGTGGAACTACTAAATATCCGCCATTCGCTACTGCTGCTGCTGCTGTAATCATCTGTATGGGACTGATGCTGAAATTTTGTCCAAAAGACGCAACTGCTAAATCAATTTGACTCATACTGCCATCTTTGCTAAAAAATATTCCTTGAGCTTCTCCTGGCAAATCGATTCCTGTTTTTTCGGTGAATCCAAATGCATCGTAGTATTGATAAAATTTTTCGCTGCCTATTATTTGACCTAAATTTACAAATGCCGGGTTGCAAGAATTGCAAAATGCTTTGACAAAATTCTGGGCCCCATGACCGCCCGCTTTATGGCATTTTATTGGTCTTGCTCCTTTAAATGGTACTATGCTGCCTGAGCAAAAAAAGTTGGTATTTTCATTTATTAAATTCTCTTCAAAGCCCATAGCTGTGGTTATCATTTTAAAGACTGACCCTGGCATATAAGTATCACTCACTGCTTTATTTCGCCACTGCTTTTCCAGTGCTTCTGCTTTAGCTTTGCTTCTTTCTTCTTCTGGCAATGCATCTATACTCTTTTGCTCTTCTTCGTCCAAAAGCTCAAAAGGCTTATTTAAGTCGTAACCTCCCCTCACTGCCATCCCCAATATGCTACCATCGTTTACATCCATCATGATGGCTACGGCTTTATTTTGCACTAAATTATTTTTAATTCCTTCATCTAGGCTTCTTTCTAAAAAGTGCTGTATGACTTCATCTATGCATAAGACTAAATCGTTCCCATTTTTTGCTGAAATCATTTTTTCATAATCAAACGGCATATCTGTGCCTAATGCATTTCTTGCCGTTAATAGCACACCGCTTTCACCTTTTAAATCTGCGTTATAATAATTCTCTACGCCGGAAAGCCCCTGGCTATCTGTCCCCACAAAACCTAAGGCTGCCGAAGCAAAGTCATTATATGGATAGTATCTTTTGTAGTCTTCCACCAGCCTTACTCCAGATTTTATTTTATACTCCTTTAAAAAGGCTACCACTTTATCCTTTACGTCTGTGTCTATCTTCCTTTTTAATACCGAATAATATGACTTTTTCCCTGTTTTTTCTAAGATTTCGCTCTTATCTAACTCCAATATCTCAGAAAGTCCATTGGCTACCAGTTCTTTGCTTTCATCATCTTCCAAGTAATTGGGTTCCAGCACTACTGTCCATACGGTAGCGCTCTGTGCCAAAGGCTTCATATTGCAGTCATAAATTGTTCCCCTTTTGGGATTCAATTTAGTATCTTTCAATTGCTGTTCTGTTGCCATTTGCTTTAGCATATTCCCTTGCACCAGCTGCAAATAAGCTAGCCTTGCGATGCTCACTCCAAAACCTAGGAATATTAACGCTGCCAACACAAAAAGTGATCTTCTCCACATTCTAATAGTGGTTCCTTTTGACATGATTTTATCCCCTTTAAAATACAAGAGTCAAGATAACCTTATCTTAACTCTTACCATTCTTTTTCTTCTACTATCATCTATATTCCTTTTATAATAAAATATTTCTCAAGTTAAAATAATATTACTACTTTTAGTATGACTTAATCTGACGTATATTGTATTTTTATTAAATAACCTATTTATTGAGTATATCACTGCAGCTTCCTAGATTTATCTCCTTTAGATAAATTAATGTACTCTACTTGAGATGTATCTGTTTTTCTCATATTTAATTCTTCTTTTGCCACTTTTTCTACTTCAGAGAGGGAAAATTTCGCTTCGCTCTTCACCTTCATCTGAGTACAAAGGCTTTCACTTTCTTGCAATTTTTTATCTATCGTTTGTATCTTATATGTAAGCTCCGTCAATTTTATATTATTATTAACCAGCATAAATGTAACCAGCAAACCTGCCATAATGGTAACGGCTAAAGCCATAATTAAGGTTGCCCTTGCTTGATTTTGCCGTGCTATATTTCTTCTTTTTATGTTCTTTTGCGGTAAATTTAAAATATTATCTTTTTTTCTTTTTTTGGGTACAACCTCTTCAAATATCGATAAATCATACGCTAGATTCTTATCATTTAAAGACATTTTTGTTTACTCCTTTTTCTTCCTTATAATTTAGTACAGACCCTAAGCTTTGCACTTCTGCTTCTTCTATTCTGCCAAACTTCAAGTTCAGATGGCATTATAGGCTTTTTATTATAAAATTCTGCTAGTGGTTTTTTGCCACATATACATACCGGGAAATCTTTTGGACATGTGCATCCTTTTGTCCATAAAGCCATCTTGTTTTTTACTATCCTATCTTCTAGTGAATGAAACGATATCACTGCTAGGCGTCCTTTTTTCTGCAAAACTTCAAATATTTCATCTAACCCTTCTTCTAAAACTTTTAGCTCCGAATTTACATAAATTCTAATCGCTTGGAAGGTTCTCTTGGCAGGGTGCTTATTCATTCTCAGAGATTTAGCCGGCAGGGCACTTTTTATTATCTCTGCAAGCTGCAGCGTTGTTGAGATCTTTTCTTTTTTTCTAAATTCCACAATGCTTCTCGATATTTGCTTTGCAAACTTTTCTTCGCCATAAGATCTGATGATATTCGTTATCTCTTGCTCTTCTAAATCATTCACTACTTCATATGCGGATAGCCCACTTTTGCTCATCCGCATATCAAGTGGTGCATCATCATGGTACGAAAAACCTCTTTCCGGATTATCCAGCTGAAACGACGATACCCCTAAATCAAGCAATACTCCATCTACTTTTTCTATAGATAAATCCTTTAAAATCTGCTTAATATTAGAAAAATTAGATTGCACTACAATAGAATTTTCATAATTTTTTAATTTATCTTTTAAAAATGAGATTGCATCCGGGTCCTGGTCTATAGATATCAACTTGCCCGCTTTGAGCCTTTTTAATATTTCTGCTGAATGCCCTCCCCCTCCCGCCGTTCCATCTACATATATCCCGTCCGGATTAATGTTCAGAGCCTGTATAGATTCATCTAACAATACTGATTCATGAAAAAACTCCAAATTTTCTCCCTCCTTCTTTTTAAATAAAACAATCATTTCACCTCTTCTTAATATTTCTGGGTGCTTTAAGGCTAGCCCGATTTTGCCTAAAGCTCTAGGAAATCCATAGCTTCTTCTATACTATCTTCCGTTATTGCTGAGTTGAAACTTGTCCATCTATCGCTATCCCAGATCTCCACACGGTTCGATGTCCCTATAAACGTCACTTCTTTAGTTAACGAAGCATGATCCCTCAAAGGTTGCGGGATTAAAATCCTGCCTTGCTTATCCGGCTGAACTTCCGCCGCTCCTGAAAAGAAGAACCTTTGAATTGTTCTTGCTTTAGAAATAGGCAATTGACGAACTTTTTCTTCTAATTTTTCCCATTCGTTTTGTTGCAGTACAAATAAGCAGCCATCTAGTCCTTTGGTGATGTAAAAGCGCATACCCAGATCATCACGGAACTTTGTAGGAACCGCAACACGACCTTTTGCATCAATGTTATGTTGGTATTCCCCTATTAACATACCTGTCACCTTTAGGGTAAAGATTGTAGTTTTTCTCCACTATATTCTACTTCGCCCCACCTTTCACCACCATTTAATCTTTATTATACGCTTAATTTTAATTTTGTCAATACTTTTAATAAAAAAATTTTTTCTTTAATAAAAACGCTTGCTAATTTACTCATTTTAAATTTATCTAATCCCTCATAAATTCCTTTTATTTATATAACCATATTTTTCATTTATTTTAAGTTTTAGTAGCTTTTCTTGCAAAAATCATGATAAAATGATATTTGTTAAATCGTAGATATTCATGTATTAAGAATTCAAGGAGACTTCTAAATGAAAAAAATGATAAGCAAAGTCCGCTGCGCCATAGATACATATAATATGATAAAAAATGGCGATAAAGTTGCCGTTTATGTTTCCGGGGGGAAAGATTCTATTTTCATGCTATACGCGCTAAACGAAATCAAAAGATATTACCCTCAGAAATTCCAGATCCAAGCTATTACGCTGGACCCCAATCTCAATTCCCCCAACGATTATTACAAGGAAATAGAACGATTTTGCGCCGAAAAAAGCATCCCCTATATTATAAAAAGCTTCCCAATTTTCGAAATTATCTTCAAAATCCGCAAAGAAAAAAATCCATGCAGCTTATGTTCAAAGCTAAGGCGTGGGATTTTGGACGATTGTGCAAATGATTTAGGGTGCAATAAAGTGGCGCTTGGGCACCATTTTGATGATCTTATTGAAACTTTTTTTATGAACCTTTTTAATAACGGCAATATCGATTGCTTTAGGCCCAATACTTTTTTGTCTAGAAAAAACCTATACGCTATCAGGCCTCTGATCCTATGCGAAGAAACACACATAAGAAATTTTGTCAAACTTTATGGCCTTCCCGTTATCAAAAGTTCTTGCCCTGCCAATAAAACAACACAGCGCCAAAAAGTAAAGGAAATTATTCTAAACCTTGAAAAAATTTACCCAGACTTAAAGAAGAAAACATTCACAGCAATAAAAAAAGCCAAACCTGAAATTTGGCATTGATCTTTCCTTTGCGTTCGTTTGTAGATTATTGTAGCCGTTGAGCGTTGGTATATTTTGGCGCCTTTTTGTTTTCTTGAATAATATTAGCAAAAATACAAATAATTAAACTAGAGAAATAATTCTTACTGGAATATGCAAAGGAGAAAGTTGATGTGCTTAATCTTTAACTTGACATTTATTTTAATGTATCTTAAAATAAAATTTGATAAAATAGTATGTGGGGTGTGCTTTGATGAAAAAATGTAATAGGTTTAGCGTATTGATTGCCATAGTAGCAACTGCAGCAACCATTGCAGCAGCAGTCGCTACAGCTATTGTTTACTTTGAGAAGAAAAAAAGAGAAGAAAGAGAACTACAAGAATATCTAGATAATTCAATCATTTAAGTATATCGTAATGGAATAAAGTTTTGCGCGTTTGTTTTTTTTCAAGCGTGCTTTTTTATGATAAACTCGCTTGAAAAAATTGCTAAATCAATGTATAATAAGCTTTGAACAATTTAAATCGAAGGAATATATCTATGAAATTGGTGAAGAAAAAAAAAATAAGGTGGGTTCCTTTTTTCTTTAAGTGCATCCCGGTTTTAGTAGTGTTTTATTTTATTTTTTTGATCTTTAATCAACAGGTTCAAATCAATGATAAAAGACAAAAGCTAGAATATTTATCAAAAAAACTACAAAGCCAAGAAATGGAAAACGAGGAACTCAGGAAAAACTTGGAGCACAATGAAGAGAAAAAGTACGAGTACATAGAGAAAGCAGCAAGGGAAAATTTAAATTTTTCTAAAAAAGGCGAAAAAGTATTTGTAAATGCAGCTGGAAATTAAATATATTTGAGGAGGCTTATTTTTTATCATGCAGCTTGAAGTAGGAACAGTTTTGGACGGGAAGGTTAACGGAATCACAAATTTTGGGGCTTTTATTGATTTACCGGGTAATAAAAAGGGTCTGGTACATATATCGGAAATCTCCACCGACTACGTAAAGAATATAGAGGATTACTTAAAATACGGTCAAGAAGTCAAAGTTAAAATTATAAATATAAATACTAACGGGGACATCAAGTTATCTATCAAACGGCTTTACGAAAATCCGGAAAACGAAGCAAAATCAAGAAAAAAAGGCATAAAATTCGAAAAAGCACATAATCCGGAAAAGAAAAAAAGTTTTGAAGAAATGATGTCAATGTTTAAAGCCGCCAGCGAAGAAAAAATGTCTGATTTGAAAAGAAATGACAGTTTTAAACGTTCTCCTAGGAAAAATTCAAGAAGAGCTGGTATCTGAAAGTCTCTGCTTTTTAAATTAATTTTTCAAGAATACAATTCTGAAGAATAAAAAGCAAAAACTCATTAATTTTGAAGAAGGTAAATATTATGCTGCTAAAAAACGCTAAAATCTATACAATGGAAGGCAGAACAATAGATAATGGGTTTATACGGATAGAAGAAGGCAAGATTGCTTTAGTTGACGAAATGGTAAATTTGCAAGAAAAGCTAGAAGATACTTTAGACTTAAAAGGGAAGAGCGTATGCCCCGGCTTTATAGACGCACACACGCATTTGGGGATATTTGAAAATGGCTTGACATTTGAGGGGGACGATGTAAATGAGGAAAATGATCCAATAACACCACATCTAAGAGCTATAGATGCAGTAAACCCGATGGATGAATGCTTTCGGGAAGCTTATTCATCTGGAATAACCACTGTGCTGGTAGGACCGGGGAGTGCAAACCCAATAGGTGGAGAAATCTTGGCGATGAAAACCTATGGCAGAAGGATTGACGATGTGATCCTGAAAAGTCCTATCGCGATAAAATTTGCATTGGGGGAGAATCCTAAATCTGTATATAGCGAAAAAGAGCAAATGCCAATGACCAGAATGTCTACGGTCGGATTAATACGGGAACAGCTATATAAAGCAAAAAAATATTACTTAAATAAGCTACAGGCCAAACAAAAGCGCGATGCTTCACTTTTGCCGGACTTCGATATAAAAAACGAAACATTGGTACCACTTTTTGAGAAAAAAATCCAAGCACATTTCCATGCACATAGGGCAGATGATATTTTCACCGCGATCCGCATTGCTAAAGAGTTTGACATCGATTGCGTTTTAGTTCATGCTACAGAAGCACATCTGATAAAAGAAGAATTAGCCAAAGAAACCGCAAAGATCTTGTCCGGTCCCAACTTGTGCTCTAGGTCAAAACCAGAACTTGTTAATTCAGATATAAAAGCTTTGAAATATATAGCAGATGAAAATATTTTGTTTAGCATTATAACGGATCATCCTGAAGTCCCGATTCAGCATCTGACCATGTGTGCAGCTATGGCGATAAAAGGTGGTTTGCAAAAAGAAAAAGCTCTGGAGGCCCTTACTATAGCTCCGGCCAAAATCTGTAAAATCGATGATACGGTAGGCTCTATAAAGTCCGGCAAAGATGCAGATTTAGTAGTTTTTTCTGGGGATATTTTCGATGTTTTAAATTCACCTGAAATGGTATTTATAAACGGAAAGATGGTAGCACACGCATAAATAGGAAGTATATATAATGGATAATAATAAAAAACCACAAATGGCCGATATCAACTGGTACCCGGGCCATATGGCTAAGGCAAAAAGAAAGATCCAAGAGTGTTTAAAATTAGTAGATGCTGTAGTTGAGCTGGTAGATGCTAGGATCCCGGATAGCAGCCGGAACCCTGATTTTGATGTTTTGTTCTCTGCAAAACCAAGGATTATCGTTTTAAATAAAAGTGACCTTGCAAACGATATTGAGACAAAAAAGTGGCTCGATTTTTATAATAAAAAAAATTGCTTAGCAATTGCTATGAACTCTAAAATCGGGAAGAGTTCAATTAACTTTATCGACTTAGTTAAAGGATTATTGAAAGATCAGATCGAGAAAAATAAAAGGCGGGGGATCCTTAATAAAACCATACGCATGATGGTTGTAGGGATACCCAATGTAGGGAAGTCTTCGTTTATAAATAACCTTGTGAAGGGAAGGAGGACTAAAGTAGAAAATCGCCCCGGCGTGACCCAAAGCACCCAATGGTATCTGCTAAGGAAAAATGTGGAGCTTCTAGATACTCCGGGAGTTTTGTGGCCGAAAATAGACGACCGAGCAGTAGCGGAAAAATTGGCATTCTGCGGGGCCATAAAAGACCAAATACTTGATATTGAAGGTTTGGCTGGGCGGTTTTTGATTATTATCAAAGATAAATACCGACAAAATCTGATAAAAAGGTATAAGCTACCCGAGGCATTTTGGGATTATGAAAATGTTGATGGCTACGACATACTGCGGGAAATAGGCAAAAAACGAGGGATGCTTTTATCTGGAGGGGAAGTGGATATCTCCCGTGCAGCAGAGACTATTTTAGGTGAGTTTAGATCCGCTAAATTGGGGAAAATTACTCTGGATGATGTTCCGAACCAATAAACATAAAAATCTTGAAAGTATACATATGGGAACGTGTGAAATGGAAGAAAAAAATTGGCTTTTGTATGAAAGTGAAATCTATCAAAATGGTTACCATTGCGTCTGCGGAGTGGATGAAGCCGGCAGAGGGCCTTTGGCTGGGCCTGTATTCGCAGCAGCGGTTGTTCTGCCCAGAGGTATTATTATAGATGGGGTGAATGACTCCAAAAAGCTGACGGAGAAAAAACGGAACCAGCTGTATGATATTATAAAAGAGGAATGTTTAGATTGCTGCATCTCGACTGCTAGCGAAAAGGAGATAGATGATATTAATATCCTGAACGCGTCTCTTCTAGCTATGCAGAGGGCTATAGAAGGGTTGAAAATCAAGCCGGATTTTGCCCTGATAGACGGCAATAAATCGCCCCAATTATATATTGCATCAAAATGTATAGTTAAGGGCGACTCACTTTCGGAATCTATAGCGGCAGCTTCTATCTTGGCCAAAGTGGAGAGAGATAGGTTTATGACTGAGATGAGTAAGATTTATCCTGAATATTTTTTTGAAAAGCACAAAGGATACGGGACAAAGCTACACGTGGAGCTGATCAAAAAATATGGCCCCACTAAAATACATAGAAGGAGTTTTTTGCACAAAATATTAAACGACGACCAGCTGAAGCTATTTTAGCTTTATAAATAAAAACTATACGAAAGGAGTACCGTTACGAACAGTACAGGACAATTTGGAGAAAATGAAGCGATGAAATTTCTAGCCAAAAAAGGCATGCAGATATTAGAAAGAAATTACCACTCTAAATACGGGGAGGTAGATATAATCGCAAAAGATAAAGAATATATAATCTTTATAGAAGTAAAAACCAGAAGAATTGATACTATCTCAAAGCCTGTAGAATCCGTAGACAAAATAAAACAGCGCAAGATTTTAAAAACAGCGATGGCATATTTACAAGCGTGTAAATATACCGACTTGCAACCGAGGTTTGATATTATCGAGATAATTTACAAAGTAAATTTTTCTGCTGAGCTCAAAGTAGCCTCAATAAACCATATAAAAGATGCATTCTGGATGGAGGGAAAGCTTGAAGATTTTTGATTTACACTGTGATACTTTAGGGAAAGCTTTAGACGAAGATAAAGATTTGATATCAAGGGATTTTCATGTGAATATTGAAAAGGGGCTCGGATACGATGCTTGGGTTCAATGTTTTGCTATTTTTATCCCCGATGAATATCGAGGAAATGGCGCTGTAGAATTATTTAATAGAGCTAAGGATAAATTGCAAAATGAAGCTGAGAAATTTAAGTCTAAGATAAAAGTCTGCAAACATCCAAATGATTTAAAAAATTACGATAAAAACAAATGTAATATTATATTTACAGTAGAGGGCGGAGCAGCGCTAGGTGGAGAGATAAAAAATCTTGAGCATTTATATAAAGCCGGCGTAAAGATGATGACCTTAACTTGGAATGGCAGATGCGAAATCGGGGACGGCATAAAAGTAGAAAATCCGAAAGGATTGACGGAGTTTGGGCTTAATGTAGTAAAAAAGATGGAAGATTTAAAAATGGTGATAGATATTTCGCATGCCAGCGATGCTTTATTCTATGACGTCATGGAAAAAACCAAGTCGCCTTTAGCCGCCAGTCACTCTAATTCTAGAACGATATGCAATAATAAAAGGAATTTAACGGATGAGCAGTTTAAAGAAATAATGCACAGAGGGGGAATAGTAGGGATCAATTTTTGCAGATATTTTTTAAACAGCAATGATAATCCCACCATTTCTGATATAATTAAACATGTAGAGCATTTTTTATCATTAGGCGGAGAAAAGAGCGTCTGCCTGGGCGCAGATTTTGATGGAGCTGCTATGCCTGATGAGATCTCGGGGGTAGAGTCTTTGGGAAAAATATATGAAGCTTTTTTGCGTTTAGGGTATAGTCAAAGGTTATTGCAAGATATATTCTTCAATAACGCATACAATTTCTTTTTGAACTTCTGGGATATTAACACAAACAACAGATAAAAATACGGAGGATAAAGATGGCTATCTATGCAATAGCAGATTTGCACCTTTCTAAAGGAACAGGGAAAAACAAATCTATGGATATATTTACAGGCTGGGAAAATTATGAGGATAGATTAGAAAAAAACTGGAAGAACATAGTAACTGCCAATGATACCGTCGTAATAGCTGGGGATATTTCTTGGGCTTTGAAGCTAGAAGAAACCCAAAAAGATTTCGAGTTTTTAGAAGGTCTTCCAGGGAAGAAAATTCTATTAAAGGGTAACCATGACTATTGGTGGAGTACAAAAAAGAAAATCGATACTTATTTACATGCAAATAACTTTAACTCCATTTCTTTAATATACAATTCTGCAGAAAATGTGGGCAATTACTCTATCTGTGGAACTAGGGGTTGGTTTTATGACAATATCGACAAAACAGATGATAAAATATTAAAAAGAGAAGTCCAACGCCTAGAAGTTTCTATAAAATCAGCAGAAAAATTTGCAAAAGAGCCAATAGCATTTTTGCATTACCCTCCTATTTACGGGCAATTTAAGTGCATAGAAATTTTAAATGTCTTAGAAAAATTTCAGATAAAGAGATGCTACTATGGACATTTACATGGGCAGAACGCTATAAGCAAAGCTTTTATCGGCGATTACAACGGCATCCGGTTTGACCTAATATCTGCAGATTATCTACAGTTTACCCCTAAACTAATAGGCTAAATGCGTTATACAGCTGATTTTTAATTTTAAGCAAAAAAGGACGCGTCCCATGTGCTTGCATAGACTTAAATTAAACGATATAATAATTTTATTTGGATATAAAATTGCATATATTGTGCTGTTATGCTGTTACTTGGTTTATTAAAAGGATCTTAAAAGGGAGGATATTATATGTGGTTTATGCGTTCCGGAGTTACCCCCGAATACGCTATGTTAAAAATTTTCGCTACGTTAATTGTTATATTTTTAGTGATGCCATTTCACGAATTTGCGCACGGACTTGTTGCGTATAAATTAGGCGACAATACTGCAAAAAATTACGGCAGACTTTCCTTTAATCCGTTAAGGCATATAGATCCTATAGGAGCTTTAGCTATCCTTTTGCTGGGTGTTGGCTGGGCTAAACCTGTGCCGATAGACCCCAGTAATTTTAAAAACCATAGATTAGGTACGTTTTTAGTAGCCTTAGCGGGACCTTTTTCAAATTTACTTTCGGCTTTCTTGGGCGGAGTAATCTTAAATGCAGTAATTGCTAATGCCGGCAGCTTAAATACTGTAGTATATATTGCAGAGATTTTTTTAGAATTTTTTATAAGTCTAAATGTAGGCTTAGCTGTTTTTAATTTAATACCGGTGCCTCCGCTTGATGGTTCGAAAATTTTAGAAGCCTTTTTGCCCAATCGCGTGGTGTATAAGATGTATAGCTATCAAAGGATAATCTCAGCAGTTTTGTTTTTTGCTGTTTTTCTTGGCGTTTTGTCTTATCCTATACAAGCCGCTAGTGTGGCAATTTATAATTGGATAATGTATGTTACCGGTTTGCCGTTTGGCAACTTATGGAGTTTATAAAGTATGAGCAAAATGATATATAAGTTAGCGGAATTTGAAGGTCCACTGGATTTATTGCTACAGCTGATATCAAAGCACAAGCTAAATATACATGATATTAAGATTGCTGAACTCCTGGAGCAATATATGAAGCAGATGGAAATAATGAAAGAAAATAATATAAATATCACCAGTGAATTTTTAGAAATGGCTGCCAGACTTATATATATAAAAACGGTGTCATTGCTACCCAAAAATGAAGAAGCTGAAAAATTAAAGGAAGAACTGTCTGGGCAACTTATTGAATATCGAGAGTGCAAAAAGATCGCAAGTGTTTTATTTAAAAATTTAAACCTAGATTTTATATCTAGGCTACCGCTAGAGCTCCCACAAGCTGCCACATACAGCAGGATGCATACCGTAACAGAACTGCTCAAGGCTTATGAAAATGTGCTGGGAAAAGATGAGATGAAATTGCCACCTAAAATCGAGGATTTTTCTGCTATTATTTCTAAAAAAATCGTTTCAGTATTTTCAAAGGTTATATTTATTTTAAGGAAATTATATAAGGATACACCGATAGATTATGGGACCCTTTTCCCTAATGAAAACTCTAAATCTGATTCTGTAGCTACGTTTTTAGCGTTGCTTGAATTAATAAAAAATAAAAAAATAACCATATCAGATGACAATAGCCTTGTAAGCCTTGTGAGAAAAAGGAGATAAAAATGGAAATAAAAAAAGCACAGGCGATCATTGAAGCTATATTGTTTGCTTACGCGGAACCTTTAAAGATAGACAAGCTCTCTAGAAGTTTAGGCATAGATAAAGTTACTGTTTTTAAACTTCTGGAAAATATTATAGACAAATACGACCAACAAGAGAGTGGGATCTGCATAGTGAAGCTGAATGATCAATATCAAATGTGCGCAAAACCGATCTATGCGGAATACATAAGAAAAATAATGGATGCAAGGAGGAACTCCCCGCTATCTCCTGCAGCTATGGAGGTCTTGGCAATTGTTGCCTATAATCAACCGGTCACGAAATCGTTTATTGAGCAGGTCCGAGGGGTTGATTGTGCCGGCAGTATCTCGAACCTTGTGAATAAAGACCTAATAGAAGAAAAAGGAAGGCTAGATTTGCCTGGGAAGCCTCTTTTGTATGGTACTACTTTGAATTTTTTGAAATGCTTTGGTATTTCATCCTTAGATGAGCTTCCAACTTTGCCGTCTAATGAGTAAATATCTTTAAAAAAATTTGTTTTATTTTTTATTTGTGCTAAAATTATTTTTGAAGATGTTTTCTTAATATTAACTCTTATTAAAGGATTATCAAATGACTGGTGTACTTGTTCTTTTGGGTATTGTTTGCTTCATTATAGTAATGCTCTTAATCAATGTAAAATTTTATATTAGCTTTGAAAATGAAATATCTGCACAGGTTAAATATTTATTTTTTAAATTTAATTTATCTCGTAATTTTAAAAAGGAGAAAAATGCTAATACTAAAGAATATGAGCAGTCACATGACGATGCGCAGGGAAATAAAGAGAAAACCTCGAAAAATATCAAAAAAAAGAGTAAAGTAAAAAAATTGATTGAAGAAAAAGGGGTTATAGGTTTTTTAAAGATTGTAAAAAACTTTGTAGTTACCCTGAAGAATACATCTGAATATTTGATAAAACATATTTATGTGATAAAATTTTATTTAGATGTGAAAATTTGCGAAGGAGATTCTGCTCAAACAGCGATAAAATACGGACAAACTTGCGCTATAGTATATCCTGCAATGGAGCTGATTTTTAAAAATTTCAATATAAAAAACTACACTGTAAGGATCTCTCCCGATTTTAATGGAAAAAAATCTTTTATTTGCTTTTCCAGCATTTTTAAAATTAGGTTAATATACATCCTAAAGGCTATATTTATAGCACTTTTCAAGCTTATTAAGAGCTTTATTTCTTTAAAAAATCTAAAAATTAAGGAAGGTGTAAAATCATGAGTGAACATCCTATCGATAATATGCTCGACAAAACAATGCAAAAAATAAAGGAAATGGTGGATATCAACACTATCATCGGCGACCCGATCGCTGTGGGGGATACTACTATTATACCTATTTCAAAGGTGACTTATGGATTTGCTTCTGGAGGATCTGAATTTTCGAATAAAAAAGAGAGCGAAACAAAGCTGCCGCTCTTTGGTGGTGGTAGCGGGGCCGGGGTTACCATATCTCCTGTAGCTTTCTTAACTATTGCGGATTCTAAGGTAAGTATACTGAGAGTAGAACCTTCAAATTCTTCTATAGATAGAGTTATAGATATGCTCCCTGGTGCTATAGATAAGATCAGTTCTAGTTTCAAGAAGAAAGATAAAGTCGAAGCGAAAATCAAAGTCAGCCCGAAGGCAGAAATTCTATAGAAAAGCGCTGTCCAAATCCCACTAAGCAACACGGTGTAAAAAATACAAGGTGTTAAATTTACACCGCTGTGGCTGCAGATGGACAATGAAAGGGAAAATATGAAAATAATGATCGAAACTTCCGCTAGGCACGTGCACCTTTGCCAGAAAGATCTAGCGGCTTTATTTGGAGCAAATTACCGCCTGCACAAAAGGAAGGATCTTTCGCAGCCTGGTCAGTTTGCTTGTCTTGAAAATGTGATAATAAAAGGTAGCAAAGGAGAAGTCAAAGCTACAATTTTAGGTCCTCTTAGACCCAAAACTCAAGTGGAAATTTCTCTGACCGACGCAAGGAAAATCGGCTTGTCTCCTCCTATCAAAGAATCGGGGCATCTAAACAATGCTGCCGAATGCACACTGGTAGGGCCAAATGGTGAAGTGGCTTTAAAAAATTGCGCGATAATAGCTAAAAGGCATATCCATCTGGACCCAGCAACCGCAGATAAATATAAATTAAAAGATAACGATACCGTCAATGTGAAAGTGAACTCTGCGGATCGTACTCTTATCTTTGGCGATGTAGTTGTTAGAGTAAGTGATACTTTCTCCCCCGCGATGCACATTGATACAGATGAAGCAAATGCAGCGGGGGTTGATGGACTAACATTTGGAGAAATTATTGAATGCATTTGTTAATTTTTTAAGAATTCCCCTATTGACGAAACAAAAAAAAGATGATACAATAAATCGTGTAAAATAGAAGTGAAACGAATTACTCGTTTTCACCTATGGGATTAACTCTTCATAGGTTAATATTTAAGCATCTTTTAATTTGATGTTTGTTTATTATCTGCGAAGAGACCACAATCTCATCGCATTTTAATTTTTTTGGAGGTGCTCAAACATTAGCAATAAAGAACTACAGATTAACGAAAGCATACGCGATAAAGAAGTGAGGCTTATCGGCGAAGATGGCGAGCAATTGGGAATAATGTCAAGGAATGATGCGATGGCAATTGCTCTTAAAAAAAATCTTGATTTAGTTAAGATAGCTCCACAAGCCACTCCGCCCGTTTGCAAAATTATCGATTATGGAAAATATCGGTTTGAGATGGCTAAACGCGAAAAAGAAGCTAAAAAAAATCAAAAAGTCGTTAATATAAAAGAGATCAGACTTTCTTTGAACATTGATACGCATGATTTTAATACTAAGCTTAAACATGTAGAAAAGTTTATACAGCAGGGCAGCAAAGTTAAAGTCACCATCCGATTTAGAGGTAGAGAGATGGGACACCCGGAATTAGGGTATAACGTTATGAATAAATTTAGCGAACTATGTAGCGACTTTGCAAATGTTGAAAAACCTGCTAAGCTAGAAGGTCGTAATATGCTAATGTTTCTTTCGCCCAAATTAATTAAGTAAATTTATTTAATATTTTTAAGGAGGTTTTTTATGCCTAAAATTAAAACACATAGCGGGGCTAAGAAAAGATTTAAATTTTCAAAAACTGGGAAAATTATTCGAGCTCACGCCAATAAGTCACATATTTTAAACAAAAAAACTACTAAAAGAAAAAGAGGACTCCGGCAAACCGTAGCTACCGATAAAACCAACGTTTTTCAAATCAAGAGATTAATACCATATAAATAAATCTGGGAGGGATAAAAATGGCACGAATTAAAGGTGCATTGGCAACTAGAAAAAGAAGAAAAAAGACTTTAAAATTAGCCAAAGGCTATTGGGGCGCAAAGAGTAAGCATTTTAAGATGGCTAAACAGGCTGTAATGAAATCCACCCAATACGCTTATGTAGGCAGAAAGCAAAAAAAGCGCGATTTCCGCAAGCTCTGGATAACGAGGATCTCTGCTGCATGCAAGATGAATGGAACAAATTACTCTACATTTATGAATAAACTCAAAAAAGCAGGGATTAACCTTAATAGAAAAATGCTATCTGAGATTGCAATTTCTGATGCAGTAGGGTTTAAAACTTTAGTTGATAAAGTCGTAAAATAATTTATTTTTGAACGTTTGAATATGATATGTATAACATCCATACTGGATAAATGAGTAAATAAAAAATGGCAAAATAAAGTGCATGGATAAAATAAGTTTATGATGTAGCATTGTATTTTCTGCACTTTCTTCTTGGTTATTCCGCTTTATTTAATCCATTTTTTATTTTTTTACTCTTTATTTTTGGAGAATCTTTTTCCATATTTTATTGCTTTTTTTATGCCCCGATATTAAGTAGCACTTTGTTTAGATAATCGATATAATTGAAAATAGCTCTTATTTTTAATATTTAAATTAAGACATCAATTGATATTCTTAAGGATTATGGCAATTATTATGAATAAAACTAGGAGGGGAATATGGATAATATATGCGCGATTATTTTAGCAGCCGGAGATGGAAAACGCATGAAATCTGAAATGCCAAAAGTTTTGTCTGAAGTTTTATTTAAACCTATGATAAAATGGGTAATAGATTCACTGCAAAAAGTAAATATCGATGACATATGCATAGTCTCTGGATATAAGCACAATGAATTAGAAAAATACCTAATGTCTATTGACGGGCACTTTTTAACAACTATACAAAAAGAACGCTTGGGGACTGCTCATGCTGTCATTACGGCGAATGATTTTCTTAAAAAAAATATCGATAAAGACGTATTGGTTTTGAATGGAGACTCACCATTTATAGACTCTGAAACAATCAACAAATCTTATACATTCCACAAATCTAACCGCAATAGCGCTACGGTGATCTCCGCTAAAATAAAAAATCCTTTTGGCTACGGTAGGATTATCCGTAATGAGGAAAATCAATTATCTAAAATAGTAGAACAAAAAGATGCAGATAAAAATACTCAACTAATAAACGAAGTGAATTCCGGAGTATATTGGTTTAACGTAAAATCGCTATTAAGCGTTATTTTTGATATATCTAACAATAACGCTCAAAATGAATTTTATCTACCGGACGCCATCAGTTTGCTTATCAAAAATGACGAAAGAGTCGGGGCCTTTTCCGTAGATGATGAAAATATCATCAAAGGAGCTAACGATCGGGTCCAATTAAACCAACTCAATAACATAGCTAGGGAAAAGGTTTTACTTAATTTAATGCGATCCGGGATCAATATCCCATTTACAGATGGTATTATTATCGCTGAAGAAGTCAAATTGGGCGATAACGTCACTATTTTCCCCAATTCTATCATCAAAGGGAAAAGTATAATCGGAAATAACTGTACGATTGGACCCAATGTGCTTTTGGACAATTGTGTCATTTCTGATAATAGTACTGTACAATTTGTAAACTATAAAAATTATAAGAATTAATCTTCCTTCTTTCGATTGTAAAAAAAAACAAGGAGAGTAAATTAATCATGAAGTATGGCGGAGGTATAAAGATCTTTTCGGGGAATTCTAACCGCAGCATTGCAAAAAAGATAGCTTCTTTCTTGCAAGTTCCTTTAGGGAACGCAGAGGTGAAAACTTTTAGTGATGGAGAAATCTCTGTTTCTATTAATGAACCTGTAAGAGGCGCTAATTGTTTTGTTGTGCAGTCTACCTGCCCACCTGTCAACGATAACTTAATGGAACTCTTGATAATGATAGACGCGATGAAACGAGCATCAGCTGCCAACATAACCGCAGTAATCCCTTACTTTGGCTATGCACGGCAAGATAGAAAATCTCACACCGGAGATCCTATATCTGCTAAGTTAGTCGCCGATCTTCTTACTGCAGCAGGTGCAACCCGTGTTTTGACAATGGATCTTCATTCCCCGCAGATTCAAGGATTCTTTGATATCCCCATTGATAATTTGTTTGGCTTGACTGCTTTTGAACCTCTTATAAAAGATAAAATTAAATCAAACAATCAAAATTATGTAGTAGTCTCGCCAGATATAGGTTCTTCCGCTAGAGCTAAAACCTTCTCCAGCAAGTTAGGTGTATCGCTTGCTATCGTAGATAAAAGCCGGCAGTATCCCAATATCTCTAAAGCTGTGAACGTCATCGGAGATGTAAAAGGAAAGCATGTTATATTGGTAGACGACATAGTTGATACATCCGGGACTTTGTGCCATGCAGCCAAAGCTGTTATAGAAAATGGCGGCGCCATAGATGTTATAGCTTGTGTTACGCATACCATTTTATCCGGGCAAGCTCTCAAAAACATCCAAGATAGCTACATAAGTAAGATCTATACTTTGGACACCATCCCTATAGCAAAAGATGGCTTGCTAGATAAATTTGCAGCAGCCTCCGGTGCTTCTTTATTTGCTGAAGCTATAAATGCTCTAAAAGGAGAGAAATAAAAATGCTTGATATCTTTAAAAAATTGACTAAAATGAACCCTATTCATAATAGTAATAAGATAGAATACTTGGTAG
>JAFVAZ010000077.1 GCA_017480265.1 Clostridia bacterium | reverse complement strand
GTTTTTAATATATATGTATTGGTATCTACCTCGTAGAGTAAAGGCACCGGCTTCTCTTTCTTTCAAAAAATCATCTGAGGACGATTCATCCGGAACTACATAGACCGGAATTTCTAAGTTATAGTCTAGGCCTACGGTATCTTTTATCACTTTCTTGGCATGGTCTACGACCTGCTGCATGGCATTTTTATTGTAGTGATGCCTATTTTTAGTATACATTTTCTTTTCTACATAAACATCTACACCGTCCACCGGTATAGATACGAAATCTACATTTTTGTGTTTTACTATGTGTAATTTTTCTGATGCGTATATAGCCGGATAGTTGCTATTTATGGCATCGTTAATTTTAACCCCAAAAGGGATATAAGTAGTAGCTACCAATAAAGAAACAAACAGTTTTTTGCAAATCTTTTTGATGCTCATTTTCAATCCACCTTTTAATAATATATTTAAACCATTAATACATTATATAAAATAAATATGAACAAACTATGAACAATTTTATAACTTTTTATAAATTTCAAATCATATTTAACCTAGAAAACCTACAGCCACAAAAGTTCTGCCTATATAAATTGTATTTCTCTGAAAGTTCTATAGATTTTTTGTATCCATTGTTCTTTTTAAAATCTGAGACTAAATATGCAACTCCATATGTACGGGATAAGTCTTCTCCTATTTTATTTATCCAGTCAGCGTTTTTATAAGGGCTGACGGTCAAAGTAGTAGCGAAAAAGTCGTAATTATTTACCCTTGCCTTTTGGGCAGTTTTTCTTAGTCTTAATTCATAACATTTATAACATCGCCTTCCTTTTTCCGGTTCATTTTCTAGTCCCTTTGATATATTATCAAACTCGTAATCTTCATAATCGCAATCCAAAAAATTCACACCATTAGCAAAATCCATGCTACTAAGCAATTTCTTTTGCTCATCTTTTCTATGATCGTACTCTTCTTTTGGCGAGATATTAGGATTGTAGTAAAAAATAGTTATATTAAAAAATCTTGAAAGGGTCATCAATACATAGCTACTGCAAGGAGCACAGCAACTATGCAACAGCAACCTCTTTGTGGCACCAGGTCCCTGCAAATTTTTTAAAATCTCTTCCATCTCTTTTTGATAATTTCTCTTGATCATATTCACTCACATCCTTTATGGTGGTATAATTTAATAAAATCGCAGGTACTCAGTTAAATTCGCCTTCCTAAAGCTTCAATCTGAGATTTATAGAATTCCTCAAATTTGCCCTCTGCTAAAGCATCCCTGATTTTCTCCATGAGAGTATTATAAAAATAAAGGTTATGCATCACGCTAAGCCTCATGGCGAGCATTTCTCCACTTTTAAATAAATGATGAAGGTATGCTCTAGAAAACCCTCTACAGGTAGCGCAATCACACTTGATATCAATAGGTCTATCGTCTAAAGTGTACTTAGCATTGGAGATATTTATTATGCCGGCACTCGTAAAGAGGTGACCGTGCCGAGCATTTCTGCTTGGCATCACACAGTCAAAGAGATCTATCCCCTTTGCCACAGCCTCCAGTATATTAGCAGGTGTCCCTACGCCCATTAGGTATCGGACCTTATCTTGGGGCATAAACTCCTCTACTGTATCTATTATTGCATACATCTCTTCGGTAGTTTCCCCTACAGCTAGCCCACCTATGGCGTAGCCGGCCAGGTCAAGTTCTCGAATTTTTTTCATATGCTCTATCCTTAAATCTCCGTAGATACTACCCTGGTTTATCCCAAACAGTATCTGCTTTTTGTTTATAGTACCGTCTTTCATATTTAACTTTGCCATCTCATCTTTGCACCGCTTAAGCCATCTATATGTTCTATCGCAAGAATCCTTAGTATATTTATATTCAGCAGGATTTTCTATGCATTCATCAAAAGCCATGGCTATGGTTGAGGCTAAGTTCGATTGGATCTGCATGCTGCTTTCCGGAGACATAAATATTTTTTTGCCATCTATATGTGAGGAAAAGTAAACTCCCTCCTCTTTAATTTCCCGCAATTTAGCAAGTGAAAAAACCTGAAATCCGCCGCTATCTGTTAAAATAGGTCCTTGCCAATTGGTAAACCTATGTAGCCCGCCCAGTTTCTTTACAGCTTCGTCTCCTGGCCTTAGGTGGAGATGGTATGTATTGCAAAGCTGCACTTGGCACTTTAAGTCTTTTAAGTCTATTGCAGATACCGCTCCCTTTATCGCTCCATTGGTCGCTACATTCATGAATGCCGGAGTCTGGACGCAACCATGGACGGTGACAAATTCTCCTCGCCTTGCTTTATTTTCTTTATACAAAAGTTTAAACATAAAACTTTTCCCTTCAGTAGTTATCTTTCGTCTAGTTCCATTAATATCCAGCGTCTTACTTTATGAACATCGCGTCACCAAAGCTAAAAAATCTATATTTTTGAGAGATGGCTTGATAATAAGCTTTAAATATATTTTCTTTGCCTGCAAGCGCACATACCAGCATTATAAGCGTACTTTCCGGCAAATGGAAGTTGGTTATCAAAGCGTCAATAACCTTGAATTTATAACCTGGGTATATGAAAATATCCGTCCAGCCAGAGCTCTTCGTGATCTTCCCTTCCAGCTTATACATAGCTTCCAATACTCTGCAGCTAGTAGTCCCTACAGCTATCACTCTGCTATTGTTTGCTTTTGCACTTGCTATCATATCCGCTACATCTTGAGTTATTTCATAGTGTTCGCTATGCATTTTATGCTCTAATATATTCTCCGTTTTGACCGGGCGGAAAGTTCCTAGACCCACATGCAGCGTTACAAAGCCAATTTTTACGCCTTTACTTTTTATTTTATCCAAGAGTTCTGCTGTGAAATGTAGCCCTGCGGTAGGAGCCGCCGCCGAGCCCAGTTCTTTAGCATATACGGTCTGATATCTTTCTTTGTCCTTTAATTTTTTTGTAATATAATGCGGCAGAGGCATCGAACCGATCTTGTCCAAAATATCGTAAAAGTCTTTTTCGTAAGAAAATTCTATAATTCTATTGCCATCGCTTAGGACTTCGACGATTTCTCCGTATAAAACATTCCCAGAGAATATGAATTTTGCTCCCTTTTTAGCTTTTCGTCCCGGCCCTGCCAGGCACTCCCAACGTTTATCTGAGCATCTATTTAATAATAAAAACTCTACCGATGCTCCTGTGCTTTCATTGTAGCCATATATCCTGGCCGGCAAGACTTTAGAATCATTTAAAATCAAACAATCTCCAGGCATAAACTCGGAACATATCTCATAAAAATATTTATGAGATATGTCTCCTGTATTTTTATCTAAAACCAGCAATCTAGAATGATCCCTTTCTTTTATTGGCTCCTGCGCTATCAGTTCTTTTGGTAGATCATAGTAAAAGCTCTTCGTCTTCATATTCATTTGGTTCTTCCTTAAAATTAAAAATGCATCTTAGTTATTCTATAATAACTCGCCGAAATGTAAATTGACAAAGATTTAGGCAAGTGATATACTCCAGAGTAAAGTAAATTCTGCAAAAATATTACTATCATTTTAAGAACACTCTTTTCATTATATTTTATTCCATTGCTTTTTACAACCTAAAAAATGCACTAAGGATCGGGGGGATTGAGGGAATAAAATAAGCCGCGGGCTTATTTTTGCTTTGCAATATGAAAGAATTTAAAGTAGGTATTTTGGGCGCTACCGGGATGGTGGGACAACGGTTCGTCACTTTGCTAGAAAATCACCCTTGGTTTCAAGTGGAAGCCTTAGCT
>JAFVAZ010000076.1 GCA_017480265.1 Clostridia bacterium | reverse complement strand
GTCCCGGGAGATATAATTTACATACAAGCAGGGGACTTGGTCCCGGCAGACTGCAGAATAATAGAAAGTTATAAATTAGAGACAGAAGAATCTTCGCTGACGGGAGAATCACATTCCATAGAGAAAAGCTCCGAGATAAACTTGAAGGAAAATACACCTATTTCTGAACAGAAGAATATGATTTTTTCAGGGAGTACTATCATATCCGGCCGTGCTAAATGCGTAGTAGTATCTACAGGAATGCAAACGGAAGTAGGGCGGATCGCTACTTTGCTAGATAACGAAGACCCACCGCAAACTCCATTACAAAAGAAATTGCAGCAAACCAGCAAAATTTTGGGGTTAGGCATCACTGCTATCTGTTTTGTTATCTTGATCTTAGGTATATACCAAGGCGTTCCATTTATAGAGATGTTCATGATAGCTATCAGCTTGGCTGTAGCGGCTATACCGGAAGGGCTCCCCGCTATTGTGACGATTGTGTTGGCTATGGGGATCAGAAAACTTGCTAAAAACAAGGCAATAGTCAGAAAGCTACCGGCTGTAGAGACTTTAGGAAATGCAAGTGTAATTTGCTCAGACAAAACAGGGACATTGACGCAAAATAAAATGACGGTAAAGAAGATCTCAAATGAAGATGCGTATTTAAACCTTTCTTCCAAAGAAGCCGTAAAAATTTTAGAGTTGGCTTCTTTGTGCAATAATGCAAAGGAGAGTGATGTTGCAAAGAAGGAAGGACGCGAAATCTCAGGAGAAGCGACAGAAAAAGCGATATTAGAAGCTTTCAAAAAAACCGGCGGCTCCAAAATATCCCTAGAAGAAAAATACGAAAGAGTGCAGGAGTTTCCGTTTTCTTCTGAGAGGAAGTTGATGACAACAGTACATAAACTATCAAGTAAAAGTTTCCGAGTGATCACCAAAGGAGCACCTGATTATATCTTAAAAAAAATAATAAAAACCGCAAAGCGTCCTTTGACAGCTGAGATAAAAGGTAAGATTATCTCAAAAAACAATGCTATGTCTAGTGGTGCTTTGCGGGTGATAGCAGTAGCATATAAAGATGTGAGCAAAATACCTGAAACTGTAGAAGAAGCAGAAAAAGATTTGATATTTTGCGGGCTCATAGGTATGTATGACCCACCAAGAGAAGAAGTTAAATATGCCGTAGAAAGCTGCAAAAAAGCCGGCATCAAGCCGGTAATGGTAACAGGCGACCATATAAATACAGCAAAAGCTATAGCTAAAGAAACAGGGATTTATAAAGAAGGAAAAGATTCTGCGATTACAGGCGTAGAATTAGATAAAATGAATGTGTATGAATTTGAAAAAAACATAGTGAATTATTCAGTTTTTGCTAGAGTAACTCCGGAGCATAAAGTGAAAATAGTAAAAGCTTACCAAAAGCGCGGCGAGATAGTAGCTATGACCGTAGACGGAGTAAATGATGCTCCCGCACTAAAATCGGCTGATATCGGGTGCGCTATGGGGAAGTCTGGTACAGATGTAGCCAAAAGTGCTGCAGATATTGTTTTGACTGACGATAATTTTTCTACTATAGTTAAGGCTGTCAAGGAAGGCAGGGCAATTTCTCAAAATATAAAGAGGTCTATTCATTTTTTACTTTCGAGCAATTTTGGAGAAATCGTAGCTATATTTATTGCTTTTCTCCTAAATATTCCATCGCCACTGTTAGCTATACAATTACTCTGGCTGAATGTCGTCACGGATTCATTTCCGGCATTGGCCTTGGGCGTAACGCCTATAGAAGAAGATATAATGAAAATAATGCCACAAAAAGGAAAAACAGAATTATTTGATGCAAGGAAATGGAAAAACATTGCTTTGGAGGGAAGTTACATAGGAGCCATATCAATTTTAGCTTTTTCCATCGGGCGAGTTTTCTTCGATACTACGGCAATCCCTGCTATAGGCAGGACTATGGCCTTTGCAGTTTTAAGTTTATCGCAAATCGTCCATGCTTTCAATGTACAGAGCGAGAAGTCTATATTCAGAGTTGGCTTTTTTCACAATATAAATTTAGTTTTAGCTTTTGTGGTATGTACAATCTTGCAAGTATCGGTAATAGCCATTCCATTTTTATCTGCGATATTTAAAACAGTAAGTCTAAATTTTTTTCAGTGGCTCATAGTTTGGATTTTGTCTTTTTCTCCACTTATCTTAGTAGAAATAGAAAAAACATTAGAAAATTGACACATAGCATCAATAAAATGCCAATATATACAATAAGTATTCGATAATTATTTTAATTTTTTCTATATATAATGCCGAAAATATTTTAACTAAAATTCGCCCTTGCTTTTTGTCGATTTTCATGTTAAAATATAAAAAAGCTTTTAAAGTTTTTTAAGAATTTAAAAAAGGTAGGTTTAATCTTAAAATGAAAAAAATATTATCAGTTTTACTTATTATCTCAACTTTATCCTTAACTTTAGCTTTACCAACTTGTTTTGCTAGCGAATATAAAAAAACAGAAAGTTATAAGGTAATTTCAACAGAGGCTAAAATTAAAAAGCTAGAGGATAAATTGCAAGCACAAGAAAAGCGTATAAAAACGCTTGAGAAGGTTAAAAAAGATTCTTCTAGTGATAAGTTTAAAGATGCTTTTGCAACAGCTTCTGGGGCAGCTATGGGGGTTGTATTATCTGCAGTTAAAATTGTAGGGATTGGCTTATTTGTTTATGCGTTATCTGGTGCTATTTACGATTGTGATAATGACGATGAATGTAGTGCTGACGGAAAAAATTTCACTAATTATTTTATGTATCGCCTTAAGGAAGCCAATTACGATTACAACCCGTTTTATAGAGCTAAATTTTGCGATCCTTTAGTTAATTATTGCTCGTATTTGTTCAATAAGATTAAAAGTTTAGCAACAAATGAAAAGCTAGAACATGATGAATTATAGAAGTAAAAATAAATGCCACCCCTAGAATAGAGGGTGGTATTTTGTTTTTTTTATCATTATGATAATTAAAAGGGAGTCTATTTTGAAGTATATAAAAATGAATAATGATATACTGATACAAGAAACAGAAGAATTCGATCTAGCGGCTACACTAGAATGCGGGCAATGTTTTAGATGGAACCGGCAAAAAGACGGGAGCTACTTAGGGGTAGTACAATCAAAAGTACTGAATATAAAAAAAGCAGAGAACGGGATATTATTAAAAAACGTTTCACAGCAAGAGTTTAAAACTTTTTGGGCTCATTATTTTGACTTAGATTTAAATTATTCGCATATACGGTCTGAGATCTCAAAAATAGATAAGAATTTGAAGGAAGCTTGCGATTTTGCACCGGGGATCAGGATATTAAACCAAGACCCCTGGGAAGCGCTGTGCTCATTCATTATTTCTCAAAACAATAATATTCCTCGAATTAAAGGTATCATTGAGAATATGTGTCTAAGGTTTGGAGCGCATTTATTTGAAAATTTTTATTCGTTTCCTAGTGCAGACGTTATTTCAAAGTTAAGCCTCAGCGATCTATCTTACTTGAAGTGTGGGTTTAGAGATAAATATATATTGGACGCTGCAAAAAAGGTCTCCTCCGGAGAGATAGATTTGGAGTCATTGAGTAAGATCGCTATAGAAGAGGCTAGAGCAAAGCTTATGGGAATACATGGGGTAGGGCCTAAGGTAGCAGAGTGTGTATTGCTATATGGCGCGCATAGATTAGAGGCTTTCCCTGCAGATGTGTGGATCAAAAGAGCCATGAAGAATATTTTTCCGCAATATAGCTGCAATGATTTTGGGAAATTTGCAGGGATTGCTCAGCAATATATTTATCATTATGTACGCAATAGTAAAAAAGTTTAATCGATTAAATTTGTTTACAGTTTTCAGGCATTTTTTACTTTTACGGTATCTTCGTAAATAAACTTTGCTAAATCGTACCTAGCCTTAGCTAAGTCGGGGATCTCTAAAACTGCCATTGATTTTATATTAGAATTTTTTACGTTATCATCGGTAGGTAGTCTAAATTCCTCTAATGTAAAATTTAGGTATGTCATAACTCTTTTGGCTAATATCATAATTTCGCTCTTTTTCAAATTTGTATCTATATATGGTCCGGCTTGCTCGATTATATTCAATATTTGATTTAGGTTACAGTTTTTCATTGCATTAATTATAAGTCCCAGGACCCTTCTTTGGCGAAAAGTCCTCGCAAAATCATCATGCAAACCTTCTGGCGTAGGGACTTTTCTAGCTCTAGCGTAGACTAAAGTTTGCTCACCATTTAGGTGGTAGAGACTTTCTCCGCGCACTAATCTTTTTGATTTACTTTTGAAATAATTTAAATCGTTATTAATATAATTCACTTCGGCATCGCTCAAGGTAATATCTATGCCCCCGATTATATCTACAATTTTCTTAAAACTCTCGAAATCCACTTTGGCATATCGATCAATTTTGATTTTAAATGTATCTTGGATTGTTTGGATGGCTAATTTTTCGCCTCCGTAAGCAATGGCTGTATTTAGCCTATTTTGAGCGTGCCCTGGGATTTTGCAATAAATGTCTCGCATCAGGGAAGTGAGTTTGACTTTTTTCGTCTGCTATCTAATGACAACACCATAGTAGAATCGCTTCTACTGTGCTCATCACTTTCTGTGCGCCTGTCGATCCCAAACATTGCTACGTTTAGCACCATTGGGTCTTGCAGCAAGCCAGGTTCTTCAGAGAGCGCTATTCCTTCATTTCCCAATGACTTATAGTTTAAGCTATCGAGCTTATTGTACGCATATAGCATCACAAAGCCAAGCAGACCAATCAAAACAGAAACTATAATGCCTAAAATATAGAGTTTTTTTAGCTTTTTCTTTTGTTGTTTTCGTTTTTCATTTTTTTCTTCATCTTTGCTATAGCTATATATATATTTATCGTCATAATCTTTGTTATTAATTTTTTTTCTCTGCTTTTTCTTCATAAAATTCATTTTGTTATCCCTACTTTTTCAAATGATCGATTTTTATTAGTATTATATCTTAAAAGCAAAGAACAATCAATAAAATACTTACATTGCAAGATAAAATGGACTTTAGAAAATAGGGGAGGGGAAATAGATTTTTAGGCTCGGTTCTAATTTTTTAATGCCTTAAATAAAATTACTCTGAGGTGAACGCTTATATGCGGAAAGCTTACAGAGATATGTTTTTTTATTTTGTTTTGATCTTAGTGCTTTTAATATTTGCAATTTTGTTAGGGGATTTATTTATAAAATCGACAAAGATGGTATCCAATCTGCCGAACCATACATTTGATACCATAGTCATCGACGCCGGACACGGCGGAGAGGATAGCGGGGCTGTAGCAGAAAATAAAATCCTAGAAAAAGATATAAACCTAGATATAGCACTCAAATTAAAAGATATGTTGGTGTCTTCCGGTTTCAAAATATTGATGACTAGGGTAGGGGACGTATCGATTTATGACAAGGGAAAAAATAAAAATCTACGCCAAAAGAAAGCATCTGACATGAAAAATAGATTAAAATTAATTAATTCTGCGCCCGGTAACGTTTTGATCAGTATTCATCAAAATAAATTCCCGGAAAAAAAATATTCCGGTACACAAGTGTTTTTTTCAAAAAATAATGAATGGAGTGAAATATTAGCAAAAAGCATTCAATTATCCGTTAAAAGTTTACTCCAACCGGAAAACGATCGCGAAGTCAAACCCGCTGCCAAAAATATTTATATTCTGCACAATTCTAATGTCCCTGCGGTCATTGTAGAATGTGGCTTTATGTCTAATGAAGAAGAATTGGATAAATTAACGCAAGAAGACTATAGATTAAAAATGGCGTTTTCCATCTACTGTGGCATCCTGAATAGCAATTTATTTAAAGCATAAGGGCGATTTCTCTATGTATTTGTGTTTTTAGCAAGCTTGGCCAAAGGGTTCGCCGATGCAGCTTTCTTCATTTGTTTACTGGAAAGGTGCGTGTAAATTTCCGTTGTGCCGAGGTTGCTGTGTCCTAGAATGTCTTTTAAAATTCTTATATCCACATTTCCGTGTTGATACATGAGCGTAGCTGCAGTATGGCGCAATTTATGCACAGAGAAGCCGTGGTTATCGAGCTTGGCTGCAGTTAAATATTTGTATACTAGAGCTTGCACAGTTTTAGGACTGATGCGTTTTTTTTGTTTACTTATAAAGAGCGCTTGCCGATCTCTGACGCCTTCTACGGATCGGACCTTTAAATAGTTCTGTATTGCTTCTATGCAGGCTTGATTCAAATATATCACTCTTTCTTTATTGCCTTTGCCGGTCAATCTGACGGTGCCATCGTCTCGTATATCATAGAGATCTATGTTAACAAGTTCAGAAAGCCTCATCCCACAGTTCAAAAATAACGTCAAAATACAATAGTCTCGCTCTTTGTAGGGACCTTTTACCGTTTTTAATAATTCCAAACTTTCTTCTAATGTTAAAAATTTAGGTAATGCAGCCTTTCTCTTGGGGGTATCTAAATCTTTGATCGGATTTTCATTTATCTGATGTGTTTTATCGGCAAGGTAATTAAAAAATGACCTAAGGGCGGAAACTTTTCTGGCTCTGGTCGAGGCGTTATTTTTCCGATTATCACACAAGTAATTGAAAAAATCATAAACGTCCGTAAGCGTAATTTCCTTAATAAGATCTAACGAGATATCTGAGATAGAAATCTCTGCAAAATCTGATTCTGAAAGAGCAACAAGGTTCTTCTTTAACTTAATGTACCTAAAGAATGTCCGAAGGTCTAAAAAGTACTCATCTACAGTTTTCTTAGATTTCCCTTTAACTACCTGCATATAGCTTAGGAATTCTTTGATTATTTGGGGCGTATCGTTTGTAATTATTTTTACTTTCATTTTATAAATCCTTTCTCCGAGAAGAATAAACATTTGCAATTATACAAAATAACTATTTTGTATAATTGTATTATACATCAAAAAAACGCAAACTTCAACTCTTCGCAAAAGCTACGATTTTTTTCAACCTATAGTTAACACTAAAGCGAGTTAGCTTACCAGAAAGGTTTTCGCCCAATTCCTTCAGCGACATCTGCGGGTTATTCAATCTAAGATTGGCTAGTTCCTTTAGTTCCGGGGTCAATTTTTCAAATCGCTTCGTTTTTTTCAATTTTCTTATCGCTAAAATTTGTTCTGTTGCCGCAATGGCTGTTTTATTTATATTGGCAGCTTCAAAGTTTGTGGTTCTATTTATTTGGTTGCGCACTTCTTTTAGCATCTTTACTTGTATTATATCCATCACACTAGCTTGCACACCGATAAAAGTCAAGAAATCTACAATATTCTCATATGCCTTCATATACACTAGATATTTATTTTTTGAAAAAACGTAATTTACACGTAAATTTAGATCCAGCTCGCTTAGCGAATTTTTTAACAATTCCGCCAATTGTAAAGATTTTACATTCCACTCCAAATGATAATTTATCGTAGGATCGATTAAATTCCCACATACCAGGAAGATTCCCCTCAAAAAAGGCACTGTACAGATTTTCTTCTTCAAATTTATAAACTTATCTTTAAAACTAAAGTCATCCAAGTTAAAATAATTCCATATTATTAACCTATCTGCCTTATGAGAGATTGCGAGGGTATATAGAGACTTGTGGGTAGTGTAATTTTTCTTGGTGTTTTTTTGAATTTCAACATTTGGCGTAATATTAAAGCAAGAGGAAAATGTCTTAGCAAATCTATCGCATATGCTTTTATTTTCAGTTTTTAAGATTACGCCATTATCACGCTTAAAGTACTTAGAAAATAAAATAACACCATAAATCTCCGATAGCTTATTTTCTAAGCTTTTTTCCTCTATTTTGCAAAGCTCGTTTTTTATCCTAAAAGAAAAAGACACTATACCTCACACCTTATTTTATTAAAATGCTTCGAAAGCTTCTCTTATCGATTTAACTCCTATTAATTCTATATCGCTCTTTAGATTATTTGAGGCACTTAAAGATCTGAAATTTTGAAAAGGCATAATGCATCTTTTAAAGCCCAATCTGCCAGCTTCCAAGACTCTATCCAAGGCAAACGAAACTCCGCGAACCTCTCCCCCTAAACCAACCTCGCCAAAAGCCAATATATCCTCAGATATTATCTTATTTTTGAGGCTTGATATTAAAGATAGCGCAACAGCCAAATCTGAGCCCGGTTCATCCAACTTTAATCCTCCGACAACATTCACATAGGTATCTAGATTAGAAAAAAAATACCCTGCTCTTTTTTCCAAAACAGCTAAAATCAATGATAACCTATTATAATCAAACCCTGTAGACATCCTTCTGGGGTTGCCAAAATTTGAAGTAGTAACTAACCCCTGAACTTCTGCAAAAATGGGACGCGTTCCCTCCATCACGCAAGAGACACACGTACCGGAAACGTTTTTAGGTCTTCCTGATAAAAGCATAAGCGATGGATTTTCTACTTCCTCTAGACCAAAGCCGGACATTTTAAATACACCGATCTCATTAGTTGACCCGTACCTATTTTTGATCCCCCTCAAGATCCTATACGACATCTGCTTGTCTCCCTCAAAGTAAAGCACAGCGTCCACTATATGCTCAAGGACCTTCGGCCCGGCTATGGCTCCATCTTTATTCACGTGCCCCACTATCACTATAGGAATGTCCAAGGTTTTAGCTATCCGCAGGATGTAATTAGTACATTCTTTTACCTGAGAAACACTCCCGATAGTAGAAGAAATTTCGCTATGATTCATAGTTTGTATAGAGTCAATAATAACAACATCCGGCATAGAGGACTTAATCTCTTCTGCTATAATTTCGATATCATTGGCTGCCATTACAAATAAATTCTCATTTTTCACGTTTAACCTATTGGCTCTAAGCTTTATTTGATGCTGAGATTCTTCTCCGGATACATATAGTATTTTTCTTTCTTTTTCAAAGCTTTCGCAAACTTGCAATAAAATAGTCGACTTCCCAATCCCAGGGTCTCCACCCAGCAGTATCACAGAGCCTTTAACTATGCCGCCGCCCAGGACTCTATCTAACTCTTTGAGCCCGGTTTTATACCTTTCATTGTCTTTATCCGAGATATCTCCAAGTATGCACGGTCTAGAATAGTTAAGATTCTTTGATATACTGTCGCTGGACTTCTTAGCAGATTCCTTAATCTCTTCATTTAGGGTATTCCAATTCCCACAAGATGGGCATTGCCCTTGCCACTTTATGGCTTCATATCCGCATTCATTGCATACCCAAACGGTTTTAGTTTTTGGCATTATATACTCCCTTTTACCACTGGCTTTTGAGCTATCTTTATAATTTAAGCAATATCATATTTCGTCTTTTTGTGGTGCAGATTTAATCTTATCGTTGAGTATCTTGCTCATAATGCTATATGCTACGGCAAAGATAGGCACCCCAAATATCATCCCTGGTACGCCCCAAAGGCCGCCCCCTACTATAACACTAACCATAATAAACACTCCGGAAATACCGATAGAATTCCCTAAAATCCTAGGTCCTATTATATTCCCATCGATCTGCTGCAATATAAAAATAAAAATGATAAAATACAAAGCTTTTGTCGGGTCGACAATTAACAGAATAAAAATGCTTGGAACAGCTCCAAGAAAAGGACCAAAAAAAGGAATAATATTAGTAACACCTATGATAACGCTTATAAGTACAGAATACGGTATAAAAAGTGCCGTTGTCCCGATAAAGCAAAGGATCCCTATTATTATGCCGTCTATTATCTTGCCTATGATAAATTTCCCAAAGCAGTTGCAAGTTAAGCTCATAGTATAGGAGATAGCATCGTATATTTTGTGCGAACAGAAGGCGCGCAATATTTTTTTTGCTTGATGCAAAAGTTTTTCTTTATTAAATAAAAAGTAAATAGATGCTATAATCCCTATGGTCCAGTTATATATTATCACTGCAAAATTTTTGATGAAATTCACAGCCAGATTTACGATCTTTACCGTTAAGTTTTCATTGCCAGCCAAAAATATATTTTGGATCGTATTAAATAGCTGCTCTTCATCCAGATTAAAAAAATCCAAAGTTCTTTTAGTATAAACTTCTGCAATGCCTAAATAATGCGAGATGTTATTTATCAGATGTTCAAAGCTCAAGATTAACTGTGGCGCTACTATCACTATCAAAAACGCTAATATCCCTATAACGAAGATGTACGCTGCTATCATGGAGAGGATCTTGCTAAGTTTTTTATTATCTTTATAAACTTTATCAAAAAAGTTTTCTCTTATAAAAGTGTATGGCCAATTTATTATATAAGCTATAAGCAAAGCGTAGATAAATGGGAGCAATGCATTAAAGAACGTGCACAGGTTCCCCCATATAGCATTAAAATTCTTTAACGCAAAAAAGGTAAGTATACCTAAAAAAACTAAAAGGAACTTTTCTTTAAACTCTTTTTTAGTCATGACACATTATCCACCCTTTTAAAGATTTTAAATTTTATTTACTACGCCTTTAAATTATAACATAAAAGATCTGAAAAATCACATATGTGTATAAATTTAAAAGAAAGAAATTTGACTGCTTCTGGGTAAATCCCTAAGTGCACCTACTTCATCCAGAGCTTCCAATATAGTCTTAGACGCCATTGCCCGGGTTTGCAGATCATCTACCGAGATATACTTCCCGCCTTTCCTTGCATCTTGCAAGATCTTCGCTGCATTTTCACCGATCCCGGCGAGTGAAGAAAACGGCAAGCGTATCTTTCCATCTTCAACTACAAATTTATACGCATCAGATTTATATATATCAATCGGCAGCACTTCGATTTTCCTTGCCATCATCTCATTTACTATTTGCAAAGTAGCATAGCTTGCGGTTTCTTTGGCACTGGCTTCTTTTCCTCTAGATTCAATTTCGCGCATTTTTCGCTTTACAGCTTCCCTTCCTTGCATTATCAGCATTCCGTCTAAGTCCTCCCCTCTCACTGTAAAGTACGCTGCATAGTATTCGATTGGCCTATAAACTTTATACCATCCTAAGCGCAAAGTCGAGATCATGTAAGCTGCCGCATGGGCCTTAGGGAACATATATTTTATCTTCATGCAGGATTCAATATACCACTGCGGTACACCATGTTTTTTCATTTCATCCAAGTGTTCCTGAGTAAGGAGTTTTTTCGCTTTGCCTTTTCTCACTATTTCCATGATTTTAAATGCCATTTGAGGCGCCAAGCCCTTTTGCAAAAGGTAAGTCATGATATTGTCTCTTGTCCCGATAACCTGAGATATATTGCACACGTTATTTTTTATCAAATCCCTGGCATTATCTATCCAAACATCCGTCCCGTGAGATAACCCCGAGATCTGCAATAAATCGGAGAAGTTTTTAGGTTTAGCTTCCATCAGCATTTGCCGCACAAAGTGCGTACCTACTTCCGGTAAAGAAAACGTCCCTGTTTGCGAATCAATATCTTCAGGGCTTACCCCCAGGGCTTGCGTAGAAGTAAAAAGAGACATGACCTTTTCATCGCTCATCGGGACATCCATCACCGATACCCCAGTATAATCCTCAAGGTATTTATAAATACTGGGGACATCGTGCCCAAGCTCATCAAGCTTACAGATTGTATCGTGAATGGAGTGAAAATCGAAGTGAGTGGTGATGTTATCAGACTTTTGGTCATTAGCCGGCCTTTGAATAGGGCAAAAGTCGTAAATTTCCATCCCTTTAGGTACTACTACCATCCCGCCGGGGTGTTGCCCGGTAGTCCTCCTAACGCCGGTACAGCCTTGAGCCAGCCGCAATTCTTCTGCTTTGTGCAGTGTGTAGCCATTTTCTAGTTCGTATTTTTTTACAAACCCGATACCAGTTTTTTCGGCTATGGTAGCAATGGTCCCCGCTTTAAAGACATTATCTTTGCCAAATAGTTTCTCCGTATAGCGGTGAGCGTCGTTTTGATATTCCCCGGAAAAATTTAGGTCTATATCGGGGGTCTTGTCTCCATCAAAGCCAAGGAACGTTTCAAATGGTATATCGTGCCCATCTCTATCGTAAATAGTCCCGCAGATCGGACATTTTTTCTCGGGAAGATCAAATCCCGAACCATAACTCCCGTCTGTTATAAATTCGCTATTGCAGCATTTAGGGCATATATAGTGCGGATAAAGAGGATTAACTTCAGAGATCCCCGACATAGTTGCCACAAATGAAGATCCGACCGACCCCCTGGAGCCAACTAAGTATCCGTGCTTCTCTGAATCAGCTACTAATTTTTGTGCCGTCATATAAAGCACAGAAAAGCCGTGCTTCGTAATTGAGGACAATTCTTTATCTAGACGATCATAAACTATATCTGGCAGAGGATCCCCGTATCTTTTTTTTGCTCGTTCCCAAGTGATTTTAACAAGTTCCTCTTCTGCTCCTTCTATAAACGGAGGGAAGACTCCATCGGGTATAGGTTTGATCTTTTCTACCATATCTGCGATTTTATTGGTATTTTCTATGACTATTTCTTTTGCAGTCTCTTTCCCCAGGTAAGCAAATTCATCTAGCATCTCCTCTGTAGTCCTTAGGTACAATGGAGCTTGATTTTCAGCATCTTCATACCCTTGCCCTGCCATCAAGATTTTCCTGAATTTAGAATTATGCGGATCAAGAAAATGCACGTCACAGGTTGCCACTACGGGGATATTCAGCTCTTTGCCCAGGTTAACTATAGTGCGGTTAAAATTTTTTAATCCTTCTTCATCTTTTACAATGCCGTTTTTTATAAAGAACATATTGTTCTTAATAGGTTGAATCTCCAAATAATCATAAAACTTTGCTATTTTGCATAGATCTTCATGGCATTTATTCCCCACTATAGCTCTGAAGAGCTCCCCTGCTTCGCACGCACTCCCTATCAAAAGCCCTTCCCTATGCTTTTTTAGTTCGCTTTTAGGGATTCTAGGTTTTTTATAAAAGTAATTCAAATGCGATTTAGAGATCAATTTATAAAGGTTCTTTAATCCTACTCTATTTTTGACCAATATTATCTGATGAAATGATGGTAAAGTTTTATATTCTTTAGCTACATTTTCACAGTCATCGTCATTTATAAAGTAAGCTTCCACCCCATATATAACCTTGATATCTCCACCATCTTTTTGTATTTTATTTACCATATTCATAGCATCCGGGAAAGCTTGTACCACCCCATGGTCGGTTACCGCCACGGCCTTGTGCCCCCATCTATATGCTCGGTCTATTAGGCTTGCTACGTCGCTCACTCCGTCCATTGCAGACATATTTGTATGAAGGTGCAGTTCAACGCGTTTTTTCTCAGCATTATCTACTACTTTCAATTTTTCTACCGTATTTATATGTTTTGGCCTGATTGTCAGATCATTATCGTATTTATCAAAACTAACGTCACCCTTGATCAATAACGTGCTACCTTTTTTTATGCTATCAAAGATTCCCCATTTTTCTTTATTTGCAATTATTTTTAAAGTTATAGAGCTTGTATAGTCGGTTATATTTACGCTATAAATTTTCTTCAATTTATCTTTTGTTAGCCTTATATCTACAGAAAACACATCTCCCCAAACTGTGACTAAACCGCTTTCGTCATTTAAGTTTTTCAATGGTGTTGGTGCAACTTTGATTAGATTGCCGGTTAAAATTTTAGCAGTATCTAAAACAATAGAAGGAAGCAGATGGTCGTGGTCTCTAAACGAAATACTCTCTGTATGCTTTTCTTTTTCATTTTTTTGTTCCGTTTCATATTCTTCCATTTTTTTTATATTATTTTCTCGGCGAATCTTTTCCTCTTGAGTTTTAATTTTTTCGATATATGATTCATCGCTAAGGTCAAACGTTAAATTGCCTTCGAACTTTACGTTTAAATCGATATCAAACTCTTTTTTGATTATATCTTTAATCTTCTTATCTATTTTTTTTTCTAATAATAAATTGAGTCCCCCATGCTTTAATGAAATAATTATATTTTCGTCTTTTATATTAGCTTCAGAATCTTTCATTATCCCCACTATTGCAGCATTGTGTTTTACGATTTCTTTTTTTATTTCGTTGTAATATTGGCCCTGAAACGTTTCTTTGGGGAAATGTGGATTTATTTTGATTTTATTTAAATTTAAGCTTGCTTTTAAATATTTTTCTATATCAAAAATAACTTGCTTCGATATTATATAGGAAAATTTAGCAAATACCGCGATTTGTCTTGCAGCCAAATCTATATCTATAGAATCGACCTCAGATTCATCTATGAGACTACTCTCCATAAATTTGCCAAAGTCAATATATTTACCTAATACTGAATTTAAACTTCTCAATTTAACAACCTTCTTATTTTCTACTGAAATTAATTCTACTGAATTATTACTCGGTAGCATGAGGAAAAATTTTTAACTTACAACTTATTGATCTCACTTATCAATTCTGATATCAACATATCTTCCTTTACTTTTTTTAAAATTTCACCTTTTTTAAATATAACCCCTACCCCATCGCCACCTGCTATGCCAATATCAGCTTCTTTAGCTTCGCCGGGGCCATTCACAACGCAACCCATGATAGCAACGTTTATGTTTTTTTTGCAAAAAGACAACCGCTCTTCTGCTTCTTTGACTATATCGATCAAATTAATTTTAGTCCTGCCGCAGGTAGGGCAAGATATAATCTCGACGCCGTCATTTTTTAACCCAAGAGACTTCAAAATATCATTGGCACAAGAGATTTCTTTTTCTACCGGAGCTGTCAAAGAAACTCTTATCGTATCCCCTACCCCATGAGCTAAAAGTGATCCTATCCCAATTGCAGATTTTATCGCACCCAGGCTTTCTGTCCCCGTTTCAGTTACGCCCAGATGCAAAGGGTACATGCAGCTTTTAGCTGCCAATTCGTAAGCTTCTATCATTGTCAAAACGTTTGAGGATTTCATCGATAAGACTATATCATTAAAGTCAAACTTTTCAAGTAAAGCGGCATGACACATTGCGCTTTCGAATAATGCCTGCGCACAAGGATGAGAATATTTTTTCAATATATCCCTTTGTAAAGAACCGGAATTTACACCTATTCTTATGGGGATCTTTTTTTCTCTGCAGGCATTAACAACTTGCCGAATTTTATCTTCTCCTCCGATATTCCCCGGATTGATTCTAATCTTATCAATCCCTGCAAAGATTGACTCTATAGCTAATTTATAGTCAAAGTGTATATCGGCTACAAGCGGGATGCTTAACTTTTCCTTAATCTTTGGTATTAATTTAATTGCATTCATATTGGGGATTGCAACTCTTAGAATATCGCACCCGGCATTTTCTAAAAAAACAGCTTGCTCCACATTTCCTTCTATATCCTCGCTGGGGACATTTAGCATTGATTGCACGGCGATTTTTTCATTTCCGCCTATTTTTATGTTTCCGATTTTTATTGTTTTAGCATATCTTCTTTTCATTATCAGATTATCCTGTCAGACCCTTTCCCGTTATCAATTTTAGAATATCATTAAATGTTATAAATAAAATAAACATAAGTAAAATAATGAACCCGACCTTATGAACTATCGCCTCGTACTTTAAAGCCACCGGTTTTCTAATTATAGCTTCGATCAATAAGAACACTAATCTTCCTCCGTCCAATGCAGGGAAAGGCAGTAAATTCATAACCCCAAGGCTTACAGAAATCACCATCATTATCATTAAGATATTGTTAACTGCTTTTAAGAAATTTTCCTGAAGGCCCGATGTCGCAGCGTCCTTTATCACTACAGCCATACCCACAGGGCCAGATACAGCGTTTAGGCCATACTCTCCTGTGATGGTTTTCCATAAACTGACATAAGTAAGCTTGGTATTTGAAAAGATCTCTAAAAAAGTTTGCCTTAAAAACGACCCAAGATTTTTTTTGATGGGCTGTACATAGAAATCCCTAGAGATTACCGTGTTGCCGTCTTTATCTTTGCCGGTGTTCAAGTGAACGTTACTAATCTCGACAAGGGATCCGTTTCTCTCTACGACGAAATCTGCAGTGAAATCTTTTTTCATGGCAAGTGCAAAAACCACATCTGTGTATGTATTTATACCGTAGCCATCAATTTTTTTAATCGTATCCCCCACTTGCAAACCATATTGGCTAGTTGTAGAATTTTCCGAGAATTTGGATATCTTAGTAGAGGCAAATGATTCTTGTTGCAGCAAGATTACCATCATAAAAATGAACGCTAAAATTATATTCATAACGCCGCCGGCTACTACAATTAGCATCCGCTTGTATACAGAAGCATTTGAAAAAGATCGGATCTCTTTACTTTCTTCGTCCTCCCCTTCCATCGCACAAAAGCCCCCGATCGGTATCGCCCTCAAGCTATACAATGTCTCTCTTTTTTGTATACTGAAAACGGTGGGACCCATCCCTATAGCAAACTCATTTACTTTTACTCCAGAAAGTTTTGCACATACAAAATGTCCAAACTCATGAAAAACAATCAAAAGCAAAAATAAAAATATCGCAATCAAAATTAAAAAAATACCACTCATTATATTCCCTCATCAAAATTAAAATAATTATTTATTTAGCAAACTCACTAGCCCAGTCTCTTGCCAGTTTATCTACTTCTAAAATATCATCTATGCTTGAAGCTTCTCTTGGAGCATTTTTACTGCCAATATATGTATTCATTACTTTTCGGATTAGCTTTGATATATCCAGAAATGCAATTTTATCGTTAAAAAATAAATCTACAGCTACTTCATTGGCAGCATTCACCACCGCCGGATATAGTCCACCTAAACGGATAGCCTCTAGACAGATTTTTAAACAATCGAAGGTTTCATAATCCGGCTTAAAAAACGTAAGCTTACCAAGTCGCGCTAAATCTAGCGGCTGTACACTTGATTTAACCCTCTCCGGGAAAGTTAACGCGTATTGTATCGGCAATTTCATGCTAGGAGTACCCAATTGCGCAATAACAGAGTGATCTTTATACTCTACCATAGAATGTATTATACTCTCGCGGTGGATTAGTACCTCTATATCTTCTGGGGAAACATCAAAGAGCCACTTTGCTTCTATGATTTCGAACCCTTTATTCATCATCGTAGCAGAATCAATGGTGATTTTGGGCCCCATATCCCAACTAGGGTGACGCAAAGCTTGCTTTTTGGTTACGCTTTCTAGTTCAAATTTAGTTTTCCCGAAAAATGGACCTCCGGATGCGGTCAAGATCAACTTCCTTACTTCTTTTTTTAGATTTGCTCCTTGAAGGCATTGAAAAATAGCAGAATGTTCACTATCTACAGGGAAAATACAGACATTATTTTTTTTAGCAAGATCCATCACTAGTTCTCCACCTACTACTAATGTCTCTTTATTTGCAAGTGCCACATCGATTTTATTCTCTATAGCGCAAACCGTAGGCAAAAGCCCCGCAACACCTACCACTGCATTTATAACCATTTCTGATCTTCCGAAAGAAGCCGCCTTACACAAGCCTTCTTTTCCGGTTAATATTTTTACCTGTAAGTCTTTTATGTTATCTCTAAGCAGTTTAGCTTTATTTTCGGACTCTACTGCTACTACCTCAGGTTTAAATCTTCGAATCTGCTCTTCCAAAAGGCTAACATTACTCTTACAAGCAAGTGCACATACTTTTATACCTAATTCTTCGGCGATTTCTAGAGCTTGCGTCCCGATAGACCCGGTAGAACCTAATATAGATATGCATTTTTTCATTTTTGTCTCCTCCCATATCATATTATAATTATACCACAAAGCAGATAAACTTTGTGGTATAATTTTTTAAATAACTGACATTAAATTATTCTTATTAAATCGTTAAACTTATTGCAGCATAAAATAATTACCATTGCAAACAGTAAAGATGGTTTTAATGAGCTTCTTCAAACAATAAATACATTAAAATAAACCTAATAATCCCGATTACCACAAGGGTTTCCAAGCTAAAAAAGTGAAAAATATGTCAAACATCGAAATCTTAAAAAATCATGTTTTTTGATAATTTGATAGACAAATGGTAGACACCAATGTTACTATTATGTAAAATTGAAAAAATTTTTTTCAATTAACAGTTGACAAAAAAAAATATGCATGTTAATATAACTAAAGCTGCTTTCCAAAGACAGTAGGTACTTTTAGTGTAAGTGTTGGTTCAGCCGCCTACCGAGGATGAGATATCTATACTTAAATTAGTATTTATAGCTTTTTCCTTGTTTTTGGTTGGAAGAAGCTTTTTATTACATCTTTTTGTGGAGGTGAATATTATTGCCAAGTGAAAAGGTTTTAGCTCAAAAGCAAGCGTTTGTAGAAGAATTATCTGAAAAATTCAAAAATTCTTGCGTTGGTGTATTCGTAGAATACAAAGGCATTACTGTGGAAGAAGATACTAAACTTAGGAAAGAGCTAAGAGAAGCCGGTGTAGAATATTCCGTTATAAAAAACTCTCTTTTATCTAGAGCTGCAGAGAAAGCCGGAATAGAAGGCTTGAACCCTATTTTGAAAGGAACCACGGCTGTAGCTCTGAGCCACGATGACTATGTTTCTGCCGCAAAAATCCTTTGTGCATTTGCAAAAGATAATGAATTTTTCAAAACAAAAGCTGGGTTTATAGATGGAAAGATGATAGATAAATCTGAAGTAAAAAATCTTTCTAAATTGCCAAGCCAAGAAGTCCTTATTGCTCAAGTATTAGGAACGATGAACGCTCCTATAGCAGGGTTAGCCAATGTGCTACAAGGAACGATTCGATCTCTTGCGATTGCTTTAAATGCTATTGCTGAAAAGCAGAGTGCATAGAAGATTACTTTAATTTGAAACTTTTCAAAGTAATCTCGCAAAATTACATCGTTAAATTTTTAAAAATATTTTGGAGGTATTTATTTATGTCAGAGAAAGTTACAAAATTAATTGACGAAGTTAAAGCGTTAACTGTATTGGAATTAAGCGAATTAGTAAAAGCTTTAGAGGAAGAATTTGGTGTTTCTGCAGCAGCTCCTGCAGCTGTAGCTGTAGCCGCACCTGCTACTTCTGAGGCTGCCGCTTCTGCCGAAGAAAAGTCTGAGTTTACTATCGAACTTAAGGCAGCCGGGGCAAATAAAGTCGCTGTTATCAAAGTCGTCAAAGAAATCACCGGTCTTGGCCTGAAAGAAGCTAAAGGATTAGTTGATGAAGCACCTAAGACAATCAAAGAAGGCGTATCTAAAGATGAGGCTGAAGCTATCAAGACAAAGCTCACAGAAGCTGGCGCTGAAGTAGAAGTTAAATAATTTATCTATACGGTAAGTTTTTTCACCATAAAAAATAGACATGAGCTTTCATGTCTATTTTATTTTTATATGTTTTGAATCTTACAAAATATAAACCGTTTTAGTTCTTCTGCCCCAAGCGTTGCATTCAGCGTTTGAGCTAAACCAAACATCGATTAGCACTTTGCCGCTTCTCATAGCGCCTCCGGTATCGCCAGCTACCGCGTAACCATAACCTGGGATGAAAAGCTTTGTGCCATAAGGAATGACTCTAGGGTCAACCGCTACAACTCCGGATTGAGCCTTTCTGCCGGTAGACGTCCTACCTTTATCGCAATAAGCTGTGGTGACACCTGTAATAGTTTTTACATAATTTAAAGGATTTCCATGATTATCGGTGGCCACTCCGCTTGCATCTGATATAGTGTGCGAAGAGTTGTGCTTTTTTGTCCCTACTAAATTGACTTGCTTTATGGGTTCTTTTAATATACGTTCAGATACAGGGCTACTTTCAACTAATTGCCCGTTTATATATTTCTGAGAATAGGTGATTTCTTTTATCCCTCTTTGGCCAGGAGTTTCAACTTTTGTTTTTCCTTTTTTTAAGCGATCGGTTTCTTTTGAGATCACTTCAAATGGTATTTCTTTTTGCTCTGTTATATTTCTTAATTCAACACTATCAATAGCAATCTTTTTTCCCTCAGATATCTCATCTTCTAGGTCGCAATTTAATACGTCATTTTCTTTTAGCGATACATTATTAAATGCAAGGAATTCTCCAACTGTACACCTAGTTGTTTTAATTGATTTACTTTCTCCATTGATACTCAACTCAACTTCAAATGCACGATGAATTTCTATTTTAGTTTCTTGCGGTTGGGATTCATCTACTGAGTATTTGTCTCCGTGCTCTAGTTTTATTCCGGCTTCATCCAAGATTTTACCTGCTTCTTTTCTTAAAGAAATTATAGTTTTTTCATTGCCATTATCTATTATCTTATAATTTGTAATCGATGAAACAGATACCGCACTTGTAGTTAATATAAGCACTGCAACAGTACACGCCAGCACTTCTTTCCACTTGTTTCCTATTATGTAATTTAAACTCTTAAAATATTTCAATTAAAATCCTCCTTTTCAAAATTTAACCTCTTAAGTATATGATATGATTTAATAACAAAAATATAACAAAAAGTTAAATCTTGAATTATTGAATTGAAATTTTCTTTGTCTATCGTTATTCTATGGTAACTTATTTTTTACGTCAAGTCAAATTATTTTTAAAGAGCCTTTTGTGCGAAATGCACAACAAAATAACGAAAACAAGCCATCCGAAAGCTCGTAGTAAAAACTCTATGGGTTTGACAAGGTCTATTTTTTTGTAATAAATATAGAAAATGCAGTAATTACAAAAAAGTTACAAAAGTATTTCATCTTAAATTATTGAAGCAAAAATTCGTGTTTAAATTAAGTGGGAACCATATTAGCGAAAGAATAATTATAAAGAACATTAAAAATAAGCCCCAAATAAAGGAGCTTAAATTGAGCTAGGTTCATATTTCTCGCAGTTATTTCTTAAATCCATCTTTTAAGGAGACAGAGCGATTAAAAACAAGCTCATTGCTGTCTGCATTATCAACGCAAAAATACCCTAGTCTCATAAATTGGTAACTCTTGAGGGGTTTCGCATCTTTTAAATTACACTCAACTTTACAATTTTGAAGCACTTCCAAAGATTTTGGATTTATATAATCTAGGAAGCTTTGTTCGCTTTTTTCCGGCTCAGGTGTAGTAAATAAATTATCATAAAGCCTCACCTGTGCATTTAAAGCTGTTTTGGCGTCTACCCAATGAATGGTTCCCTTTACCTTCCTGCCATCCGGAGTATTTCCGCCCTTTGTTTTTTCGTCATATTCAGCGTAAACTTCAATAACGTTGCCAGCGCTATCAGTTTTGTAGCCTGTACATTTTACGATATACGCACTTTTTAAACGCACCTCATTTTCGGGGTAAAGTCTAAAATACTTCTTTATCGGAGAAATCATGAAGTCATCCTGCTCTATATAAAGTTCCCTAGAGAAAGGCACCTGCCTTTCTCCAAGTTCAGGCTTATTTGGGTTATTTTCAACTGAGATCAACTCAGTTTTTTCTTCTGGGTAATTGGTTATTATAAGCTTCAAGGGTCTTATAACAGCCATAACACGATCTGCATTTAAGTTTAGGTCCTCCCGCAAGCAATGCTCCAAAAAGCTATAATCAACTGTACTATTGACTTTAGATACACCTATTCTATTGCAAAAATTCCTAATCGAGCTTGGCGTATAGCCCCTCCTCCGCAGTCCGGAAATTGTAGGCATTCTGGGATCATCCCACCCTGAGACAATTTTTTCATCTACCAATATTTTCAATTTTCTCTTGCTGGTGATTGTATTGCTTACGCTAAGCCTTGCAAATTCAATTTGTCTCGGTTTTGAAGGTAAATCCAGATTATTTATCACCCAATCGTAAAGTGGCCGATGGTCCTCAAACTCCAACGTGCATAGCGAATGCGTGATCCCTTCGATGGCGTCTTCTATAGGATGAGCATAGTCATACATAGGGTAAATGCACCATTTATCTTTTGTCCGGTGGTGATGTGCATGATTAATCCTATAAAGAACGGGGTCGCGCATATTAAAGTTGCCGGAGGTCAAGTCTATTTTTGCTCTGAGTGTCATAGATCCGTCTTCATATTTACCATTTTTCATTTTTTCAAATAAATCTAAGCTTTCGGCTATTGGACGGTCTCTTTCAGGGCTTACGGCAGGGGTCGTCAGGTCGCCTCTATTTTGCTTCATTTCTTCTGCAGTCATTGTGCATACATAAGCTAGGCCTTTTTTTATAAGGGATACCGCATAATCATACATTTGTTCAAAGTAATCCGAGGCGAAATAAAACCGATCTTCCCAATCGAACCCTAGCCACCTGACATCTTCCTGTATGGCGTCTACATATTCTACTTCTTCTTTACATGGATTAGTATCGTCCATACGCAGGTTACACTGCCCATTATACAATTTTGCAAGCTCGAAATCGATGCAAATAGCTTTAGCATGACCAATATGAAGGTAGCCGTTTGGTTCCGGAGGGAATCTTGTGTGGATTTTTTCCCCTTCGCACCGACCTCCTTTGCTGATGTCAGCCTTTATAAAATCTTTTATGAAATTATTGTTTTCGTTATCTTTATCTAGCTCTATTAAATCTGCTCTTTTATCCATTTTAAGCCTCCTATTCATAGGACGTTGCCATTGATGATATTAATCCTAATTTATGGTTTTCAAATTTCTCTAGGGCAAAGTTTAATCTCCTGAGCGTTTCTTCTTTGCCCAAAATTTCTAAAATCTCTATTGCTCCTCCCGGCGTCACGGCTTTGCCGGAAGCCGCTATTCTGACAGGCCACATAACTGTACCATTTTTTAGCCCTAATGTATTTGCAAGATCAATCAAGCTATCGTGGATAGAATCATGATCCCACGCCTTGATGTTACTTAGGCTTACTATCGCCTGTTTCAATATAACCGGGGCGTTCTCAAGTGTCGCTTTACTTTTTTTGTTTATAAATAAATCTATACTATACTCCGGCAATTGAGGGAAAAAATCGACCATCTCCGGGATCTGAGCCAACTTAGTTACACGCTGGTGCAGTATGGAAGCAATCTTAGAAAAATCGAAAATTTTAGGATCCAAAGCTTCTTGCAAATACGGCTTTGCAAGCGCTACAAATTCTTCTGCCGGTTTATTTCTTATATATTCCCCATTAAACCAAGTCAATTTATCGTAGTCAAAAATCGAAGGAGACTTGACGATCCGATCTATAGAGAAAGCTTTTTGTAAATCTTCTAGAGAATAAATTTCGCGATTTTCCTTAGGGCACCACCCCAAGAGCGCTACGTAGTTTATAATCGCTTCCGGCAAATATCCGTCATTTACCAAATCTTCAAAGCTTACGCTCCCGTGCCGTTTGGATAATTTAGAGGTGCTTCCATCTTCATTTTTACCCATTATTAAAGGTAAGTGCACATATATAGGCTTTGCCCAACCAAAAGCTTCATATAGCAGATTATATTTAGGTGTAGAAGAAAGGTACTCGCTTCCCCTTACCACATGCGTGATATCCATAAGATGATCATCTACTACATTAGCAAAGTTATATGTAGGGTATAGATCAGCTTTTATCAAGATCTGGTCTTCTATTTCTTTATTTTGGACGGTGATTTCCCCGTATACTTCATCCACAAATGTAGTTTCTCCAGCCATAGGGATTTTTTGCCGTATCACGTAGGGGACGTTTTTCTCTAGTAAACTCTGCACTTCTTCTTTTGGCAAATCTCTGCAGTGTCTATCGTACCCGGAAAAATCCTCCCCATTTTTATTTAGTGAAGCTAACCTTTCCTTAGTGCAAAAGCAATAATACGCCTTGTCTTCTTTAATTAACCTCTGAGCGTAATCTAAATATATACTTTTTCTTTCACTCTGGATATATGGTCCGTAAGCTCCGCCGATATCAGGACCTTCGTCATGCTTTAAACCAATGGTTTTTAGTGTATTATATATTATATCTACAGCGCCACAAACATATCTGCCTTTATCGGTATCTTCTATCCGCAGGATAAACATACCATCATTTGACTTTGCGATTAAATACTCATATAAGGCCGTTCGGAGGTTACCTATATGCATAAATCCGGTTGGGCTTGGTTCAAATCTTGTCCTGACCTTGCCTTTATTCATAAATATAATTTCCTCTCAAAATTTTAAGATACTAAAAAATTTTTGCTATTGTTATATTATAACTAAATATTAAAAAAAGCAATAGCACAGCCGATAATCATGCAAATAAAACTTTTGCTATAATGAAACGACCAGGAATTTTTGAAGTGCCTCTTCATTATACAGCAAGGGTTATTTACAATCTGCTGTAGATATTATAAAATAGACCTTATAACTTATTGATATGTATTGACTCGGAGGGTTCTTAATGATGGAGAAAAAGTATACTCCTGAAAAAATACTTATAATTATTGCTTTGGTATTTTTCGCTGGGATCATTTTTTATAACGCATTTTACATTAAAGATCCATCTATCCCCACTGTTATATATTTAGACAAAGACCCGGAGGAATCTCAGTATTCTTCTGATTCTGATAACTCTGGAAGTCAAGCTGCAGATAGTTCTTTGAGTTCTAATTCTTCAAACGAGTCTTCTGCAGGTAACACTGTAAATGGAAAAATCAACATTAATTCAGCGTCTAAAGATGAACTAGAGAAACTCCCCGGAGTAGGAGATGCAATAGCTAAAAAAATTATAGAGTACAGAGAATATAACGGCAATTTTTCTTCGATAGAAGAAATTAAAGGCGTTTCAGGCATTGGAGAAAGTAAATTTGAAAAAATGAAAAATTTTATTTGTGTTTAAGTCAACTTTCTTAACGCATTAAAATCGCAGAAAATTATACTGCGTTACTTATAAATTCAAAAAAGAAGGTGCGTATTCGCATTCTTGCTAAGTTACCTAAATATTTGGATACTCCCAATGATCAATAAAAATAAACCTAAGAGCTTTCTTAAGATATACGGATCGATTAGATCTAATATAAAATAGCCACTTAACGCACCGAGAATCCCTATTATGGCAAAAGTAACAGCATATTTCCATACGATTAAATTACGCTTATGATGCAAAGCGAGAGCAACCACAGATATAGGAATAAAAAAGATTAAATTTATGCCTTGAGATAAAATCTGCGGTACATTTTTAAATAACGTCAAATATATAATAAGGAAGCTGCCTCCACCAAATCCCATAGATGCCAAAAAACCTGAAAAGATTGCTACTGTGCTAGATATAAGAATATTCATTTAACTATCAGCTGAATGGCTGCTAAGATTATAAAAAAGCCAAAAAATTTTTTTAATATTTTAGGGTTAATTTTCGATAATACAAAAGAGCCGATTATTGCGCCTAGGATTCCACCCACAATATATTCAGAGGCATCTGCGATACATACGCATTGCTTATGCATATATATACAAGCACTGAAAATGCATATAGGTAAAATTATACAAATAGAAGTGGCATGAGCTTTCTTAGGTTCTATTCCTAGTTTTGCAAGAATGGTTATAAGCAAAATTCCTCCTCCTGTCCCTAGTAAGCTATTTATTAGACCTGAAAAAAATACGCACGTGTAATAGATCAATTTCTTTGATTTTTTCAAAATTAATCACCCTAAATAAAATTATAATTCTATTATTGACTAAAAGAAGAACTTTATTTAAGTGGATGCTACAATTTTAATTTTGCCATTCGAGCTGCGCAAAAAAGCAAAAAATGTGATACAATAAGCATAACCATTAAGAGGCAATGCAAAAGGCGAATAGATAGAGTAAAATAAAAAGTATGAAAAAAGAAATGAGGTTCATAAAATGCGGTAGAAAATAAAAAGTAAAAAATGGATTCAACAGAGGAAAAAAAATATAAATGTAAAAATTGTTTGATAATACAGCCAATAACAGTTTACATGTGAAGTACGCCATAGAAATCCTTAACAAAACTGTAGAATATTAAGGGTGTTCAAAAGGCAACTATTATTAATTATATGCATTTTTATTGTAAATATTTCGTGATCATGGTTTTTTTACGAATTTTTAACCATGCCAACATCTACATAAGATGTTTAGATTTTGAATTAATATATAACACCAACGAAAATGGAATTTGCAGCCCTTCAAGGATTTTAAAAAGAGGCTATAACCTAGGTGATTTAGAATTTTAGGCGAAATAGAATTCACAAATGAAAAAATACTAAAAGTAATACTACATAAATTTATTCGCGTAGTTTATTTCAAGATAAATAATAATGCGAACGGTTTAAATTCTGCACTTTATAAAGGTTTAGCACAGTATACGCCTAATCAAAGAAATAGAGTCACTTAACAACAAGAGACTTCAAAGTAAATAGCAAAAATGGTGCGGATGACAGGATTTGAACCTGCATGGAAACTTCCACTAGAACCTAAATCTAGCGCGTCTGCCAATTTCGCCACATCCGCAAATTTTTACTTTTACTAACTATTATAATTATTTCTTTTATAAAAATCAAGTTTACCTTATTGCTATTGGCATATAAAAACAAAAAGCATGAAAAATAAACCAACGAACAAAAAAATACTTGAACTTAATCTTGGTCGCATATATAATGACCTCAAAATAAATAAAAAACGCACATGACCTATGATGTAATAGACCACATGCTTTTTTTGACTTTAGAATTTATATATTAATAATCGTGTCCGGAAAAACTAAGTAAACCTATTTGACCTAGCAATGTTTGCTCTTTTACACGCATTTTTATTTTGTCTGAAGTATTCTCATGATCATACCCCAGTAAATGCAACATAGCATGAATAGTTAAAAAAGCAACTTCTTGAGGCATTGTGCTGCCTTGATTTTTGGCTTGCTCAACCGCTTTGGGTAAAGATATAATGATATCTCCCAAAATAGTAGCACCCGTATCAGGGTTAGAGCTATATTCGCCGTTTTCTCCACTAGGGAAAGATAAGACATCCGTTTCGCTATCTATGTTTCTATATTTTTTATTTAGTTCTCTAATCTTTTCGTTATCTACAAAAGTAACGCTAACATCAGTAGATCGATTAAATTTTTCCAAACGTAGAGCAGCAATACAAGCACGCCTTATTAGCATTCTAAGTCCAGTTGGTTCTCTTACCTCTTTCTGATCATTATTAATAATAACTCTTATTTTGTCCATATCTAAAACCTCTCTATCATTATACTATTAATGTGTAGCTTCGATATTCATATATAAACTACAAATTACAAAACTATTTATATTACATTATATCATACAAAAATATAAAAGTCATCAAAAAAACGCAATTTTTTAATTTTTGTTTGTTTGCATAAATAATCTTATATTTTTAAAATTTTGTTTTATATTTTGAATATAAAAACATGGTGAAAAAATATTCTCCGTGACCTTATTGAATGGCGATGGGGTCAAGCATAGCAATATCTTCCTCGCAAATGTATGTAACTTCCAGATAAAATTTCCCATCTATCCATTTTTCAATTTTTTCTTTATTTAAAATCTTAATATCTTTTAGTTTGCTTTCTTGTTTTGATATATTTTCTTTCGCTATACTTATTGCTTCATCTTTAGTTCTTTTGATTTTTTCTAATTTATATTCATACCACAATTCTTCATGAAATCCAAAAGGGAGCTCCTCATTTAGGACTTTCAAAGTATGATTGTTGACTTCTTTTTTATAATTGCCGTTTATCGGCCAATATATAGAAATTGGGATTTTTAAGCCAAAAAAACGCACGCTTCTTCTTTTTTTTACTCTACCGGTTTTTTGTTCTTCTTCAGAGTTTAATCCCACTTGAGTTTTTAATATTTTTTTAGTCTGAGCAAAAATTTTAGCATTGGCGTGGCATAAATTAATCCTTCCAAAATCATCTTCCAAGACTCCGCTTACTAATAATTGACCTTTTTGCACAGCGTCTCCCACGTGTATCTCCGGATTCCCAGCATAAATTTCCATTCTAGTAATATAAGCGTCACTGGATGCCTTCACATTGCAAGGTTGATCATTTTCCGGTATTTCTGGAGGATCTACCTTTTCTTTGATCTCGATATCTAACCTAGATCCGATGACATTTGCCGATACCCAAGAAATATTATTGTACTTTTTCATAAGCGAATTTTCCAGCAAGCTTGCATTTATTCTGCTAGATTTTGTACCGGGCTCTATTCCTAATTCTACCAATGCAGTTCTTACTTCTTCTCTGTCCAATTTTTCTAATTCTGAGATATTGATAACCCAGATCCTCAAAGATAACAAATAAATAATAATGAAAAAGGAAATTAGCCCTACCAGCAAACCTTTTCTTTCTTTATAACGCCTCAAAAGAAAAGGCATACCAACTTTTTTCTGTATTCTCAATTTCATAAAAGATCGCTTTGCTAACTGTCTGAGGGTTTTATATTCTGAAGCCATACAATGCGCTACAAAAATTTCTTTGTCTTTTTTTATATTCCATAGGCTTATTCCATATTGAGCCGTTAAATTCATAAACCTTTCCGGGAATGCTCCTTTGGCGAGGAAAATCACATGTCCAAAGAAAAATCGTATTATAAACAGCATGCCTTTTGCTCTCCTTTATGTTATAAATTCTATAGAAGTAATAAAACCGGATATCACTAAAGAATCTACATCTAAACAATTTAACGATAAATTTCTCCCACAAAACATAACAACCATTTTCCCCATATTTAGCTTTATTATATTTTCGTCATAATGGATGATACCCTTGTTCCCTTCTACTATTACTTCTTGATTTGAATTTATCTCAAAATGAGAAAAATCCGGCATTGCTTCCATAGGTAAATTCTTATTTATTTTTTGTAAAACTCCGTCTTTGTTTTTTTTGTTTTTACTCCATATACTCATTTATATACGTCTCCTCTATTTTTTCTGCGAGATATTAGGGAATATGGATCTTATCTTTTATTTATAGCTGCCGGTTGCCCTTGTGCAAAGCTGCCTGCTTAAGTTGCCCCTGCGTTAGCCATAAACTTTACAATAAAAATATGCTATTTGGGCAATAAAGATAACAATATTTCATATATATTAAACTAGGGGGGATTTCATGATAGTAAATTTAAGACTTTCCAAAAGCAATATTATGAAAACTACTTTTTGTATTGCGATAATTTTAAGTTTTTTTTCCTTTTCTAGATACGCTACTACCGGCGCCAAAATTGGCCTTAATTATTGCCTGGAAACATTGATCCCATCTATCTTGCCTTTTATGATAATATCGTTATTTACAGTAAATTCCGGAGTTTCTGAAAAAGTCGGGAAGGTATTATCTCCCTTCACTACTTACCTTTTCGATCTCCCAGGTTGTGCAGGAGCTGCTATTTTGATAGGTTTAATAGGAGGATACCCCACAGGAGCAAATGGCGTAGTTGCTCTATATAAAAATCGCTTGATTTCAAGAAGTCAAGCAGAAAAAATGTCTTACTATACCGTAGCGGCAGGCCCCGCTTTTATAATCAACGTGATAGGTGAAACACTACTAAACAATAGAAAATTGGGGATGATTTTATTTTTCGCACATGTGATACCTATACTTTTTTTAGGTGTTTTTTGTAAATTTATATTCCGGGATAAAAAAATCCCCAAAGAAAATATTCACACAAAGCGGTTAAAATTATCTACGCCTTCCAAGATTTTATCTGTGGGCAATAAGTCTTTTTCAGATGCTATAATCGTATCAAGCATTGGCGCATACAAAAATATGCTCTCGATATGTACTTTGGTTATTTTATCTTCTTCTTTATTAGAAGTAATCCAGAACAGTAGGATAAATGCTGTATTTTTAGAGATACTAAGGAGTATAGGTATAGATAGCAAAGTCTACCAGTCGATACTGCCACTTTCCTTAGAGATTACACGCGGGAGTTTTTTAAGTACAAGATTTCACGTCCCTTTGCCTATTTTATCGTTCTTTTTAGCTTGGGGCGGTGTTTGCGTCCAAATGCAGATCTTTACTGTCGTCAAGACTTTGCATATCAATAAATTAATATTTATGCTTTTCCGGTTTTTCCATGGAGTTTTTTCATATTTTCTTACGTATTTATTTTTAGATAAATTAGAGTTAAGCGTTCTAACATCTTCTAATGCCAGGTATTATCACTTTGATAAAATAGGTATATCATTTAGTTTTCAGAGCATTATTTTAGTCATATTTTGTATATTATTTTTATTCTCTGTTCCTTCAGAATACTTCTCCAATAAAAAATACATAAACCACACTGAAGAATAACGAGAGGCTAAACCATGAGTCAATATAGTAGCTTAACACTAGAAGATAAAACAAAGAAAAAGATCAAAAGAATAAAAAAAGATAATATGAAGAAAGTAGTCCCAAATTGGCCTAAAATTTTTGTAATCTGCAGTATGAAGATTTTAGCAAGCTACGTGAAGTCTTTCTTCTTTTCTATAAGTTTATTTTCTATCTCTAAGGCGCATTCGCCATATTTTAGCGGCATATTTTATCAATTAATCGAGCCTATCAAAAACTTAAATAGACCTGTTTTTATCTTTTTTTCTTTTTTTACCCTTATTTTTATTTTTTTATTTTCTATCCCTCTAGATTACGGTATCCTTCTTTGGTTTAGCAATTTAACTCAAGATAAATCCATCAAATTTACGGTTCTATTTTTTTATTATAAAAATATTAAGCTTTTCTTGAGGAGCATTTTTTTTAAATTTGAGATGTATTTCAGATTTTTTCTCCCTACATTGGCGTTTTTGATACCTGAAACGGCACTATTTACTTATACCTGCATAAAAATGCAAACAGCAAATGAAGATGAAAAGTGCTTTCTTTCATTCACTGTTTTTGTTTCTATAATCATACTTTCAATAGGCATAGGATTATTCTGCAAATACGGCCCTAAGAACTTGATTTTGCCCT
>JAFVAZ010000075.1 GCA_017480265.1 Clostridia bacterium | reverse complement strand
GTTTTATTTCGTTTGAGTATCCATGTTTTGTTCCGGTATAGTTGCATCCACAGTTTTTACATTTATATCTTTGTTTCCCTCTGTTGAATCCATTTTTTACTTTTTCTTTTCTCCCGCATTTTGGGCATTTCATTTCTTTTTCCATAATTTCTATTTTACTCTATCTATTCACTTTTTGCAATGCCTGGTGAGGAAAGAATGCAAATAAAGTGATGATATTAATCCTGTGCATTTAATTTTAAAAGACTCGCAAAATTCCTTAAGGATCAGGTTCTAGATCCTCTTAATATTCAAACTTCTTTGCTGTTCAACTTTCTTTGAATAGTTTTTTGCCCTTTGGCTCTCTTGGGCAGCATCTCCGTTTTATTGTCCCAAACTCTTTACATGTTTATTTTGATATTGTAAAATTAAAGTAAATGTGTCGCTAGGAGTTGTTAGTGTTTGAATCCTAATTATAAAAGAGTTTTATTAAAGATAAGCGGAGAAGCTTTGGCAGGAGATGAAAAGCAAGGTATTGATTTTAAAATTTTGCATGAGATTTCTAAGCAAATCAAAAAATGTACGGATCTAGAGGTACAAATAGGTGTGGTTGTCGGGGGAGGCAATTTTTGGAGAGGGCGAACCGGAGGAGATATGGATAGGACAAAAGCAGACCAAATGGGGATGCTTGCCACTGTCATGAATTCCTTAGCTATGGCAGATTCATTGGAGCGTTTAGGTGTGCAGGTGCGAGTGCAGACAGCCATTTCTATGGATAAAATAGCAGAACTTTACGTAAGGGATCGAGCAATTAATCATTTGGAGAAAGGGAGAGTTGTTATTTTTGGCGGGGGTACGGGTAGCCCGTTTTTTTCTACAGATACTGCTGCAGCGATGAGAGCTGCCGAGATAAACGCAGAAATTCTCCTGAAAGCTACCATGGTAGATGGAGTATACAATAAAGACCCCAAAGAACACCCAGACGCTATGCGGTATGACAGGCTCGACTTTTTTGATATCTTAAATAAAGATTTGAAAATTATGGATACTACGGCAGCGTCTCTCTGCAAAGATAACAACATAAAAGTTTTGGTTTTTAATATTTTTCAACCGGAAAATATTTATAATGCAATTGCAGGGAAGTCGGTAGGCACTATTGTATGTTGAGAAAAATTTGAAACACATATATTTTTCACTAAACATTAAAAGGAGTATTTTATGGAACAGATTTTAGAAAAAGCAAAAGAAAGCATGATTAAGTCAGTTAGCAATCTATCTTCAGAGTATTTATCCATCCGAGCAGGCAGAGCTAACCCTTCTGTACTGGATAAAATCATGGTCGATTATTATGGTGTACCAACAGCTATAAATCAATTGGCAGCTATATCAGTTTCAGAAGCCAGGGTATTAGTCATACAACCGTGGGATGTTTCCATCATAAAAGAAATTGAAAAGGCCATACAGACTTCTTCCCTTGGGATAAATCCCCAAAATGATGGGAAAATTATTCGATTAATCTTTCCGCAAATTACAGAAGATCACAGGAGAAGTATCGTCAAAGATGTAGCAAAAATGGCCGAAGAGACTAAGGTGACAATCAGATCTATCAGAAGGGATAGTATCGATAGATTTAAGAAGTTAAAGAAAGACTCCCAAATAACAGAAGATGATTTAGCACTTGCTGAAAAACAGATACAAGATTTAACGGACAAATTTTGTTTCGAAGTTGATAATCTCTCTAACAAAAAGCAAAAAGAGATTATGGAGATATAAAGGTAAAAGGTGTGGAGGTGAGACGCTATTAAGAGGAGCGTTGTCTTTGCAATAAAAATGAATTGGTCGGTGAAATTTTGGAATCCAGTTTTGCACTAAAGAAAAATGAGACTCAAGCTTTAAAAATCCCAAAACATATAGGGATCATAATGGACGGGAATGGTCGATGGGCTCAAAAAAGAGGCTTGTCTCGCTCTTGTGGACATAAAGCCGGCGCCAAGGTATTTCGGAAGATAACACTGTATTGCAGTAGGCTGGGAGTGGAATATTTGACCGTGTATGCTTTTTCTACGGAAAACTGGCATCGGCCAAAGCCTGAAGTAAATTTTTTGATGAATTTATTTGAACAGTATTTAAATGAATGTCTGGAAGATTTTAAAGATGAAAATATAAGAGTAAATTTCATTGGCGATACTAAAAAATTCACTCAAAAACTGCAAAGGCTTATTTCCAAAGTAGAAAAGGCTTCTCAAAGCTCTACGGGGCTGGTATTGAATATAGCGATGAACTATGGTGGCAGAGCAGAAATAGTCAGTGCAGTTAAAAAAATATCGCAAAGAATTTTGGCAAATGAGATTACTATAGATGAGATTGATGAAAATTTAATATCCGAGAATCTTTATACTTTTTTGCAGCCGGACCCAGACTTAATTATACGACCTAGTGGAGAATGTAGATTATCTAATTTTTTGCCGTGGCAGAGTGTATATTCAGAATTAATCTTTATGAATGTCTTGTGGCCTGATTTCACAGAAAAAGATTTAGATAACGCCATATTGCAGTACAATAAAAGAGATAGGAGATTTGGGAAGGTGAAATAGCATGGTTAAAAGGACGATTTCCGGGCTAATCGGCGGGCTCTTGGTTATAGTTGTTATCATATTTAATCAACGAGTGCCTATGATTACAAATCTATTTATATCTTTAGTCTGTATCCTCACAACGCATGAAATTTACTGTGCTATGGGGATTAGCCGCATTTTTTCACTCATGATACCTAGTTTGATTTTTACTGCGATTTTGCCGATATTCGGTTTTGGTGCTTTGTGGAAGCTTTCTTTGTACCTATATAGTCTATTCATCTTTTGCATAATGGTGATAAAAAGAGATAAACTGAGCGTAAAAGACGTAACAGTAGCTTACAGTATGACTTTGCTTATTTCTTTATCTTTAAATACCATCATAGAGTTGAGAAACTGGGCTGGTGTTTATAGCAATTTTTATGTATTACTTGCTTTGGCTACTCCTTGGATGTCCGATACGGGTGCGTATTTTTCAGGTAAACTTTTTGGAAAAAATAAACTTTGCCCGGATGTAAGCCCCAAAAAAACGATAGAAGGAGCCATAGGAGGGATAATTTTTTCTGTTTTGGCTAATTTATTCATTTGCTTCATCTTTGAAACTTTTTTATTTAAACCTAAAGCCGGCGTAAATTATCTATGCGTTATTTTACTGGTGTTTTTGGGAGCGATTTTTTCCATTATAGGGGATATGTGCTTCTCTATGGTGAAAAGAAGCTATAGAGTAAAAGATTTTGGCAACGTTATCCCTGGGCATGGCGGGCTGCTGGATAGGTTTGACAGCGTTATTTTTGTTGCGCCTTTTGTATATTGCGTAGCAACCCACATCGATTTAATAAGAATTTGATGAGGTAAATTTAACTATCAGTTGTGTAAATAGGCCTAACAATTCCCACTGATCACTGGGTTTATAAGTTTTTAAATAAAGAATCTAGCATTGATAAGCACTATGACAAAATGCAAATAATGCAAATGATAGCGATAGGTCTTTTGTTGGCAATAATTTACTACCAGCAAAAGAGCATCTAAAAATTCGAGGACGAGTATTTCGAAGCACTGAAAAAAATTGCGAAAATCTAGGATTAATCGAACAAAATCTAAGGCAACGCCGCATAAAAAGCAACAAAGAGCAGAAGATAAGTCTCCGCTATTTTTTGTTGCTATTTATGTGGCGTTGCCTTAGATAATTATAGTAACTGCTTAGGATTATATTTAATTTTTTTACACAGCCATAGTCCCCCCCCCAACTTATTTTTTATTCTGTTATAAATCTATATGCCACTAATCGATCTCCTTTTCGAAGAATGCCGTCGCTTTTTTTAGAAAATATATTTCCTTTTCTTGCTCTTTTATTTTTTATTTAATCTTTACTATTTCTTCTATCGCATCATATTCACTATTTTCCTGTGGTTTCTTGGCATTCTTCGCTGTATTTCTTTATCCATCCTCTTAGCGTACTTTCGACTACATTGTAATCTATCGACGTTTGTCTTAGGCTATTTTCTCCTTTTAAGTATTCTTCTACTATCCCTTTTTTATATTTATTTGGGGTACTGTTTTCCCATTTCTTTCCCTCCTGTTTTTTCGCGCCTTCTGTTCCTACTTTATTATACCAGAACACTTTAAAATTTGTTAAAGAAATACTGGAAATGTCAGCGTAACAAATTCTTTGCGACATTTATCAAGTAAACCAGTTCTTTTGATTTGCAAAATAGAATTAAATTTATGATATTAGGGATAAGTACGCAGAAGCCGGCATTTATAATTAATTTAAAAAATGCGTTATCTACTGGGAATAAACTGCATAGATAGTAAGTAATACTTCCTTGGATTAATGTCACCGCTAAATATATAGAAAATCGCTTGTAATACTTAGAAACAGGTTTTTTCAAAATATTCTCATAAACTACATAAGGCTGTACCCAAAATGGTACCAAAATGGTACTTATTAAATTAGCCGCTAAAATTCCATTTATACCGTAAGGTGTGACTAAAAACCACGCCAGCGTCAAATTTAAAGCTGCTTCTATTATCGCAAAGTGCCTATCCGGCCAATATAAACCTACACTTGACTTTACCATTGAGATAGATTGCCGCATGCCTAAAAGATAAAAATTAGCAGTTATTAGTAGAATCGTTTCTATAGGGAAAATAAAGGCTTCTCCCATCCATAGGTATACAAAGGGCTCTACCAAACAAACAAAAGACACCGTAAAGAATGAAAAGATCAAATGATTTAAAAAGAATATTTTTTTATACATATCATAGATTTTCTCTTTTGTATTGCTAGAAAGAAAATTCCCGAAACTAGATAATATCGCATTGAATACTTGCGTTATCACGCTTATCAATCCATTTGTGATTAAAGTATACGGGTAGTAATATCCTGTAAGTACTTTGCCTAGTTTTTTAGTCATTATCAGAGTAGAGCCTGAAATTAAGCTTTGGTAACCTATTTTATGATAAAATAATGCATTTAAATTTTTGAACACATCTTTTTTTTCGCTCTTTGGCAGTTTATCTTTTATTTTTAAATCTATATGATCTGAATATCTAATATCGTATTGCCAGTTAATCAAAAGGCTCTCCAATAAAGTAAACGATACCTTTGTAACAACATATAACAAAAAAGACTTAAAAAAATATATAACCAATATTTGCCCGGTAAACATCAAAAGCTGGCAAGACGTCCGGCAAACTGTGAGGACATAGTTTCTTTGATCGGCTATGAGCATCGCTCTCTTGTGCCCAAATAAATACGTCAAGAGCGTATCTAAAATATATAGCAAAAAGGCGAAAGTTAAATATGCGTTTGAAACACTGCTTGTGGTGTGATTCTGTGAGAAGATCTTAGGTATCATCAAAGTTAAAATCAAACCCGATATTAAAACTACGCTTGCTACTACTTTGAAGGCGTTTTTATAGAAGTTTAATAAAATTGCTATTTTCTTGTGGTCTTTGTGCGCTATGGGGCCATAGAGCTTATAGATGATCCCATAGCTTATGCCAAGCTCCACTATACTCAGGAGGGCTACAATATCTACGAGAGTTTTTTGAATACCTAAAAATTCTCCGCCCAGGTGATTTTCTAAAAATGGGCTAACAAAAAATGGCCCCAAGAATAATATAGCGTAAGAAACTAACGCCAGCGAAGTATTTATAAGTGAATTTTTCGTCCTTGTTCTATACTTCATTCGATTTTTCCAGCCTTTCGCGAAATTAATATCTTTCTTATAAGTAACCTCACAGATTTAAAAGTATATATATTTTATAATAATGATTTAAACAAAAGCTTTTTTAAATAAAAGAAAATAAGCAGACAATATTTCAATTTATTCTTTATTAGGAAGTTGAGTATTTTTATTTGGGCGTCGTTGATTTTTAAGTTTTTGGGTATGTCTTTAATCTCTTTTGTGCTTATGATTTTATTTATTTTTAAAATTTTTTCTTTATTGCGTAGATCTTCCCTGAATACTACTTTCTTTAATGCGTAATATATCTCCTTCAAAAAAACTCTATCTATACTACCACCCAAAGATGGATCATTGAAATTAAACTCGCAAAATCTTTTTACTTCTTTATATAAAAAGACCTGCCTGTCCACTAAATCATCATAATATAATTTATTTAAAGATTGGATGCTTTTATCTACATAATTATAAAGACAATCGCTTATAATTTTAATTTTGCTACATTGGGAGAAATACGCCAAGTTAAAGAGCAGATCTTCTCCTATAGAGAAATTTTCCGCAAAATAGGTAGCTATCTTATCTTTCCTATATAATTTATTCCAAGGAGGGTTAAAGAGTGCATTTTCAAATAGAAAGGCAAATTTCTCTCTAAAGGCAACTACATTATCGCATTGAAAATTCGGACAGCTCTTTTCTATAGTTATTTTGCGGGCGTGTTTTTTATAAGAGCAAACGACTACGTCCGATTTGCTGTCTTTAACTGCAGTTATTAACTTTAAACACATATCTTCACATAGAAAATCATCAGCATCTACAAACTGTATGTATTCCCCAGTGGCAACTTGCAAGCCAAAATTTCTCGCGTTTGAAACCCCTCCGTGCTTATTTTTTAGCAATCGCACTCGCTCATCTTTTTTTGCAAAGGAATCACAGATCTCATAAGTATCATCTGTGGAACCGTCATCTACCAAGATAATCTCTATATTTTTGTAGCTTTGCTTCAAGAGACTCTCGAGGCAACATCTAACTGTATCTGATTTATTGTAAATAGGAACAATTATACTTATTTTTTCTCGGTCCAATTTTTCAGTTCCTTTCTTTTTTATTTTTGCTATATTTGTTATAAAAGTGATTATTTTTCCAGATTAGGGATTTTATCTTTTCGGATAAAATATACGCTTTGCCCCAGCAATAGCCAAAAGAATAAAACAGAGATTGTATTTACAAAAAATATCTCCGAAAGCGACATAGCGGAAGCCGCTATCATCACTACGATCGTAACGCAAAACACCACATCTAAATAGTGTCGCTTTTTTTCGATATCCTGTGCAAATAGATACTTCAATACAAAGATAAGGTATTTTATGAAAAAGATTAGCAAAGCAACTGCCCCCAATATTCCCGTTGAAGTTAAAACGTCTAGGTAAATATTGTGAACGGCATATCCCCTTTTGCCTATGAAGTTATCTGGGAATTCCAGTTTTGCATAGGTTCGCATATTTCTCGGTGAGGTACCAAAAATCGGCTTTGATAAGAATAATTCTAAGGCACTTGACCAAATCTTTACCCTGCAGCTAGATATGTCACTGTTATCTTTGAGGTCTTCTCTATTTAATTCTACCGGTTTTAAGCGCTTTGTCTCGTCAGAGTTTTTAACTTGTGAATGGAGATTACTGAAAACGATCGGTGCATAGGATAACCCTTTTGCTGTTAGATTTATAGCGAAAAATAAACTCACGCTCAACAATGCACTCAGGCCCAAATAGATGATTTCCTTTAATGCTGCATTTTTTCTCCACTTAAAATGCTTTTGCCTTAGATAAAAAAACGAAAATACAAATGCTCCGCCACAAAGCACCAAGTGAGCCGTCCTGGAGCCAGATAGTGCTATATAGAAGATCTGTAGAATGATATTGATGCAATAAAAAATTTTAAAGGATTTTTTTTCTTGGCAAAATTTTTTAAGATTCCAAAAAGAAAACATAATTGCAATGATGGAAATCATCGCCGCGTAGTTGGGATCTTCAAATATCCCAAACAACCTGTTTTCTATAAATCCCTGACGCGAAAATGCATCCGGAGGGATATAAACATAATACCCCACCTGTGCTAAAAACATATATAGCGAGTATAATATCCCCCAAAACCACAGCGCAATTAAAGTATTGCTCAGCAGCCTTAGATCTTTTATGAGCATTTGTGCGCTTTTATTTATATCTGCCGGATATAAAACAAAAAAAGAGATAGTTAGCCACACAAGGTTCCTGATATTGCCTAAAATGCCATATTTAATATTTAAAGCGCTAGAGAGAAAGACTATCACTAAAAATAAGATAAGCCATACTTTATTCTGGGCCGTAAACAATACCTTACTTGTGAAAAGATCTACTAGGATCGTCCCTGCGCCAAAGATGGCAACAAATGAAAAGACAGCTGTATTTATAGCTTGAGTTTCCAGCAAGGCGATCGGCATAAACACCCGAGTAAATACCGCAAATAAAAATAGGAACATATAAGCTAGCCGCATTTTTTCATATGTCTTATCATTCAAAAATTTCTCAAATCTCATGTTTACATTTCCCTTTTTACAATTTATCTTGTTGGTAAATCACACACATCAGCTTTTTTACAATCTTATAAATTTAATTACGCAATTATTCTCCGGTCAGCTTATTTATTTGCCTACTATATTTAAATATAAGCCTTTTGTATAAGTTTTCATTTAACCACAGAGTAACGATTCCTAACTTCCTTTTGACAGAAAAATAAGGGTTAAGCAAAATTTCCCGCGTGCTTTTCTTCAGTATTTTAATAATCTCTAAATATTTACTCATATCCTCTTTATGTAAATTTTCAGTTAAAATCATCTTATCCAATACATACATAAATGCCCACATAAGCCGAAACTCCGCTTGCCTCCTCAGCTGGGGGCAATTCTTTTCAACAAATTTTAGATTCCTAAAATACGCATTCACAACATCTAAATCTTTTTCCTGATATCTAGAAGTTGTGATGCTGTCATTGTGATGTACATAATAGTACATGGGCAAAGTTTTCACTGCTACTTTATTGCTTTCATACAAAACCTTGGGTATAACAAACGCATCCTCAGATAGCTTTCCCTTTGGGAACATATTATCTTTGAATAGCTTACGCTTATATAGTTTATTGACTGCATGCACAGAAAAAACTACTCCTTCCAGCGCCATCTTGAGCGCTGTTATATTATCCAGCAAATAAAACTCCTTCTTTTTGTACTGCGGCACCTTCTTATTTGCAAAGCAATTATAAAGTCCACATACCGCTACATCTGCGTTATTTTCTATTAAGCAATTATACAAAACTTCATACATATTATAAGAGATATAGTCATCTGCATCTACAAAACCGATATATTGCCCTACCGCACTCTCTATGCCAACGTTCCTTGCTACACTCAGTCCGGCATTTTCCTGGTGTATTACCTTTATCCTGTTGTCTTTGAGCTTATATTCATCGCAGATCTTCCCAGAGTTATCCGTAGAACCGTCATCCACTAAGATAAGCTCGAAATTTTGAAATGCTTGATTGATTATAGAATTTAAGCATCTCTTTAAGTATTTTTCTACATTAAATACTGGCACAATAATGCTTATCACTGATTTTTGCAGATTTTTCATTCTTTTTCTCCTAATTAAAACTTAAATATTTCTCATATATTCCACCTGAATACGGTCTTAAATAAATTATACGTGTCTTTCTTGAAAACTCTATATATATCGGGGATGCTGCAAACGTCATCTTCCAGCGTGATTATAGCGTCCAATCTTATTTGAAAATTCTCTTTTTCCATCAACTCCACTGCCCCTACAAAATCTTCCCTTCCTGATCTACTACACCCTATGAAGGTAAAACCCTTCTCCAGGATATCCCGTGTATTGATCGGTACTTTATTTTCGCTTACTCCCAGTAGTATTGCAGTCCCTTGAGGCTTTATGTATTTTATTATGTCATTTATCGCTAGAGCGCTCCCCTCGCCTCCTGCACACTCAAAAGCATGATCCACATGCATACTTTGAGGGATATTATCTATCATGTAGGTTTCGTCTACCATAGTAAAATACGACAACTTTCGCAGATCCTTCCCAAATACGATAATCTTACTTTTGGGCAGACGTTCCTTCAAAACACAAGACAAAACATACGATAAACTGCCGTCTCCCCATATCCCTACGACATCTCTTTTTGAGTGCATAGCTTTCTCTAGGCGGTTGCAAGCGTGAAAAGTTACACTTACAAATTCCGTTATTGCAGCTGTACTATATTTTATATTATCAAAAGGGACCAACCTATCTGCCGGCATGGCTACAAACTCCCGCATAAAGCCATCTACAGAGCTCGAGAGGAATTTAGCGTTTTCAGAATAATTTTCATATATATCACTTTGGCTTTTGCCTGGCACATTGGGGATAAGTACAACCTTTTGTCCGATCTTAAAATTCCCCGATTTATCATATACAACTTCTCCGCAGCATTCATGGATTAGTGCCATAGGCAACTTTTTCTTCAAAATCTTAGCATCTCTCATCCCTAGGTAATACCTTTGATCTGCATGGCATATAGACATATATCTGGGCCGTACTATCACTTGCCCATCTAAGTCTATATCATCGTAAACTACAGAAAAAAAATGAGGAGTAATCAATTGATATATGTGATTAATCAACGCCTAATCCCCCCAACATACTCTGCGCCATT
>JAFVAZ010000074.1 GCA_017480265.1 Clostridia bacterium | reverse complement strand
GGCGAACAAGAAGAAATAAGGAGGGAAATTATAAGTGGCAGTACAAAAAAAAGCTGGCAAAAAAGCCACCACAGTTCGCAGAAGACGTGAACGCAAAAACATAGAGCGTGGAGTAGCACATATTCAGTCCACCTTTAATAATACGATTGTTACAATAACAGACATAAACGGGAATGCCGTATCGTGGGCAAGTTCAGGAGAATTAGGGTTTAGAGGATCAAGGAAATCCACTCCTTTTGCTGCTCAATCTGCAGCAGAAACTGCAGCTAAGGCAGCTATAGAGCACGGCATGAAGACGGTAGAAGTTTATGTAAAGGGTCCTGGCTCAGGCCGAGAAGCTGCCGTGAGGGCTCTACAGAGTGCAGGATTAGAAGTTAGCATGATAAAAGATGTTACTCCTATCCCTCACAATGGATGCAGACCACCAAAGAGAAGAAGAGTTTAATATCATAATGGAGGTGTATTTATAAATATGGCAAGATATACAGGTGCTGTATGTAGATTATGTAGAAGAGAAGGTCAGAAATTATTCCTAAAAGGTGAGCGATGCTACACCGATAAATGTTCTATAGGAAGAAGATCTTATGCCCCAGGTCAGCATGGTCAGGGCAGGAAGAAAGTTTCCGAATATGGACTGCAGCTACGTGCAAAGCAAGCAACAAGGCGTTATTATGGCGTCTTGGAGGGGCAGTTTAGGCATTATTATGAGTTAGCTAAGAAGAGAGAGGGTAAGGTAGGTGAACAACTCTTAGCCCTGCTTGAGATGAGGCTTGATAATGTAATTTACAGATTAGGTTTTGCAAGCTCAAGGCCGGAAGCTAGGCAGTTAGTTATCCACAATCACTTTTCCTTAAATGGCAAGAAGGTGAATATTCCTTCTCTTTTGGTAAAGCCTGGCGATATAATAGAGATAAACGAAAATAGCCGCCAGAGTGAGAAGATAAAGAAAATAATTGAGTCTAATGCTTCTCGCCCGGTTGCAAAGTGGCTTGAATCTAATAAAGATCAATATAAGGGTACGGTACTATCTGAGCCTAATCGCGAAGATATAGATCTACCGGTTGAGGAAACTTTGATTGTTGAGTTGTACTCCAAATTATAATGAGTTGATAGCAATATTTCAGATATTCACGATAAAATTGTATTAACTTAATGTAAAAAGAAATATACTTAGCTAATTAGAGCAAAGAGTTATTTCAAATATAAAGGAGGAGCTAACTATGTTAGAAATAGAAAGACCAAAAGTTTCAGTGGAGGAAACATCTAAAGATGGTTCGTATGGAAGGTTTGTAGTAGAGCCATTAGAAAGAGGTTTTGGCAACACTTTGGGCAATAGCTTGAGGAGAGTATTATTATCGTCTTTACCAGGTGTAGCAGTGAAGTTCGTAAAATTTGATGGGGTGATGCATGAGTTTTCAACAATCCCCGGAGTCAAAGAAGATGTTACGGAGATAATATTAAACCTAAAAGGCCTGATAGCGAGATTAGAAACAGATACCGAAAAGAGCGTAGAACTCGATATAAAGGGTCCTTGCGATTTAAAAGCCGGAAAGATTCCATTTGATGGTGAGATTGAGATTTTAAACCCAGACATGCACATAGCTACTTTAAATGAAGATGCACGGCTCCACATGGAGTTAGTATTCTCTAAGGGTAGAGGGTATGTATCCGCAGACCGCAACAAAAAAGAACTGGGGAGTAAAGCTTTAGGGATAATTCCGATAGATTCCATATATACTCCTGTTCTGAAGGTAAATTACAATGTGGAAAATACAAGAGTAGGGCACATAACAGACTATGATAAATTGTTTATCGAGGTTTGGACAAATGGCGTAGTTTCGGCAGAAGAGGCTATAGCTTTAGCATCAAAAATTTTGATGGAGCATCTAAAGCTCTTTATAAATTTATCTCAAGATAAAGGTACATCCGAGCTGTTGCTAGATGGCGATCCTGCGGAAATAGAAAAAGTCTTGGGTATAACTATAGATGATATGGATTTATCGGTGCGTGCATACAATTGTTTAAAGCGTGCTGGTATATATACAGTTCAAGATCTCATTAATAAGACGGAAGCTGAGATGGTAAAGGTTAGAAATCTTGGCAGAAAATCCTTAAATGAGATTATCAAAAAAATAAACTCTTATGGAGTAGACCTAAAAAGAGAGTAATTTTAATTTAGTAAAGGAGTGAATTAAATGCCTGGAACAAGAAAGTTGGGACGGGATGCGGCACACAGAACAGCGATGCTTCGAGCGATGGTAACATTTCTTTTAGATAAAGGCAAGATAGAGACCACAGTCTACCGCGCAAAAGAAGTTCGTTCTATGACGGAAAAAATGATTACATTAGCTAAAGAAAACAGCCTGCACAATAAACGTTTAGCTTTAGCATTCATAACTAAAGAAAGTGTAGTCAAAAAACTGTTTGATGAGATTGCCCCAAAATACCGCGAAACAAATGGTGGTTATACACGGATCACTAAATTAGGCCCAAGGCGTGGCGACGCGGCAGAGATGGCTTCTATAGAGTTAGTTTAAAAATCTTTCCCCTCCAAGTGATTGATCGCTTGAAGGGGTTATTCATTTGATCTGCAATGCAAATTCTTATATAAAAATTAGGTACGATAAAATTTGAATCATTATTTTATCATACCTAAATTATATTATTTACTGAATTAAAGATAATTATGCACCTCACAGATGCCGCAAAGGTAATTTTTTAGTTAGCATAATTTTGCATCCATGCGTCAGCTATATCTATAGCCGCATAAAGGCTCCCTTTTTCTGCTATTTTTACTATTCTATCTTTGAGATTTATACTTTCGTCAGTACTAATGAGCTGGACTGAGACTTTATTAGCAAGATTTAAATCTTTAAATTCTTTTGTGCTTTTAATGTGTATTTTAGCAACGTAAGGATCAAACATATTACCGTAGTAAAGCGTTTCGCCCTTTCTGATTAATGGTTTATTTTTAAATAAAAAAAACTTACTGCTAGCTTCTTTTTTAAGTTTACGTGGCAATCTCATCACCTCTATAAAATTTCAGATAAAAATCATACGCCCAAATAAGACTTCACCAAGATTTTAAGCAATTCATCTCGATCTATCTTATTTATCAACGTTCTTGCTTGGTTATGATTTGTGATATATGTAGGGTCCTCAGATAAAATATACCCTACAATTTGATTTATTGGGTTATATCCTTTTTCCATCAAAGCATCATATACACATGTCAAAATTTTTTTAGCGTCTTCTTCTGATCTTCTAGAGACCGAAAACGATAATGTTTTATTATCCATAAAAGACCTCCATTTTCTAATTATAGCTTAATTTACTGTTAATTTCAAGGTAGGTATTTTATTAATTCAAAAATAAAACAGTATTTACTGCCAATTTAAGTTAATTTAGCAAGTCTGTCATAGAGTATAATCCAGGAGGTTGTTTAGCTATAAATTTTGCGGCGTTAATAGCACCAAAAGCGAAAATTTCTTTGCTCTGTGCGGAATGGGATATCGTGATATTTTCGTTCTTCCCCGCAAATATGACCTCATGTTCTCCTACTATAGTTCCGCCGCGGATAGAGTGAATGCCTATCTCATTTTTTTTACGTTTTTTTCGCTTTTTATGTCGGTCAAAGATATACCGGAGGTCTTTCCTAAATACCGATATACCGTCCGCTATCATAAGAGCCGTTCCGCTTGGCGCGTCTATTTTTTGGTTGTGGTGCTTTTCTATTATTTCTATATCGAAATTCTCACCTAAAACCCTTGCAGCTTTTTTTGAAAGTTCAATCAATAAATTTATTCCCAACGACATATTGCCAGAGAAAAAAATAGGGATTTGCTGAGAAGCACAGTGGATTTGATTTATCTGCTCTTCAGAAAATCCGGTAGTACAAATAACGAGAGGAATCTTGCAGTTTAGGCTAAATTTCAAGAGAGGCTCCAGCATATCAGGATGAGAAAAATCTACAATAACATCGCCGTTTACGGCGAAATTATCATTGAAAGAAAAAACTTTATACCCAGGATTTCCATCACCTGCCAGCGCTACGTTTTGATCTAAACTACTTGCCCTATCTATACCGGCAGCAATGCTGCAATCGAGCCTAGAATTAATAGCATGCGCTAATACCCGGCCCATTTTGCCGCAGATCCCACATATTATGATTTGAGTGGATTTCAAATGCTCTTCAGATGAGTCGTTTTTTAAAAAATCCTTATCTATAGTGATTTCTTTTTTTACTCGATTCATTATAACATCCTTCCAAAATCAAGAGTTTATCGTTTACGCTTTAGGTAGGTATTTACCCAAAATCTCTGCTAACTTCTCGCGATTTTTTAAACTCAGACCAGTTAAAGGCAGCCTACATTCACCACACTCGAAACCCAATAAATTTAAAGCCGCTTTTACAGCTATCGGATTTACATCGCAGAAAAGTACATTCATAAGGTCTAGATAATGCAGGAACATTTTGCGACTTTTTTCTATATCGCCATCAAAAAAAGATTGCACTATATCGTGGCATTCCCTAGGGCAAATATTCGAAAATACCGATATCACTCCAACTGCACCAAGAGATAAAAACGGCAAAGTTTGGTCGTCGTTACCAGAGTATACATAAAGTTCATCTCCACAAAGAGACTTAATTTTGGCCACCTCAGAGATGTTCCCGGAAGCTTCTTTAGTAGCAACGATATTTGGATGCTTCGATAATTCCAGATGGGTTTCAGGCGCTATGGTGACGCCCGTCCTAGATGGAACCGTGTACGTTATTATAGGCAAAGAAACACGATCCGCTATGTATGTGTAATGTTCTACAAGCCCTTGCTGAGACGTTTTATTATAATACGGCGTTACAATAAGAAGAGCATCGCAGCCTAAATCTTCTGCATTTTTAGAAAGTTCTAGGGCATGCTTGGTGTCGTTGCTTCCGGTCCCCGCAATAACAGGGATCCTTCTATTTACCTTATTTACTGTAAATTTTATAACCTCAGAGTGTTCGGCTGCGCTCAATGTCGCAGATTCTCCGGTAGTCCCGCATATAACTATAGCATCGGTTTCATTTTTTATCTGATGTTCTATTAGATCCCCTAGAACTTTATAATTTACAGAACCATCAGATTGCATTGGCGTAACTAGTGCCACAGCAGCACCTTTAAAAATTAATTTTTTCATTAAATAGCCCCCTAAAGTACTAGATTTTTAATTTACTTATATAACCTTGGTGGCAAAGCAGTTCTGCCATCAAAATCGCTCCACCGGCAGCGCCTCTTATGGTATTGTGCGCCATACAGACAAACTTTATAGCATATTGGGAATCTTTCCGTAATCTGCCAATGGAGATGCCCATGCCATTTTCGATATTTCTATCTAATTTAACCTGTGGGCGATCCGGTTCATTGAAGTAATTTAAAAACTGTTTAGGTGCAGATGGCAGATTTAAAATCTGCGGAATCCCCTTATAATTTTGCCATATTGAAATTATTTCGTCCAAAGGAGCTTTCTCCTTTAAGCTTAAAAAAACAGCAGCAGTATGACCATCGCTTATAGGCACACGGAAGCACTGCGTAGTGATCGATATTTCCTCTGCAAATACAATCTCATTATTAGCAACTTTCCCCCATATTTTAAGCGGCTCTAGTTCAGATTTTTCTTCTTCTCCACCGATGAACGGTATCAGATTATCTTTCATTTCGCTCCAAGATTCAAATGTCCGCCCCGCGCCGGATATAGCTTGATATGTACAGGCTAAAACTTTTTCTACGCCAAATTTTAAAATAGGATGTATGGCAGGCACATAGCACTGCAGAGAGCAGTTTGGTTTTACAGCGATGAAGCCTCTCTTGCTATGCAGGCGTCTTTTTTGTACCTCAATGATTTTAGAGTGCTCG
>JAFVAZ010000073.1 GCA_017480265.1 Clostridia bacterium | reverse complement strand
TGATGATATCCAGTTTGACGGCAAGGTCTAAGATTTCTCCTTCTTTCGAGATACCGGTTCCATACATTACGTCAAACTCTGCTTCGCGAAATGGTGGTGCAATTTTGTTCTTTACTACTTTTGCTCTCGTCCTAGAACCAATGATATCCGATCCACTTTTTAAGGTCTCTATCTTGCGGATATCAATGCGAACAGAAGAGTAAAATTTCAGAGCGCGTCCGCCCGTGGTAACTTCTGGATTACCATAGACCACACCGACTTTTTCCCTGAGCTGATTGATAAATATCGCTACACAATTAGATTTTGAAATGGCTCCTGCCAATTTTCTAAGTGCCTGGGACATTAACCTAGCCTGCAGCCCTACATGCGAGTCGCCCATTTCCCCTTCTATCTCGGCTTTTGGTACCAATGCTGCTACAGAGTCTATTACAATTACATCTATAGCACCCGAGCGTATCAATGACTCAGTTATTTCTAGAGCTTGTTCACCTGTATCCGGTTGAGAAACCAGCAACGAATCTACATCTACCCCTAGCGCTGCCGCATATACAGGGTCAAGCGCGTGCTCTACATCTATAAATGCTGCATACCCTTTGTTTTTTTGTGCCTCTGCTATGCAATGGAGCGCTAAGGTTGTTTTACCGGATGATTCCGGGCCGTAGATTTCTATAATGCGTCCTCTTGGGAACCCTCCGATAGATAAAGCCAAGTCAAGCGATAATGAGCCGGTAGATATAGCATCTACTTGCATTGCTTGGCTCTGCCCAAGCCGCATCACGGCGCCTTTGCCAAATTGCTTTTCTATTTGCCCCAAGGCTGTTTCCAGCGCTTTTCCTTTATCTAGTGCCATTTATTTTCCTCCGATATTTGTAATTCTACAATATATTATATCTTTTTTATTTATCAAAAGCAACATGGAGTTGCAAATAGCTCCCGGCTAAATGCCTCACAGGACTTGCCGTATCTGCTATTTGATGGAAAAGATGGAAGGGATGAGCCAAAATAAATAAAACAAAAAAACTTCATGCTCAGAGAGTTGATCCAAAGCTCCGGAAACCCCAAGCGAAAAAGCTATACCCAAAGCTAATAAAAAAGCTAATATCTGCACCCCAAAAATAGCCTTAAACGAAAAATATGCCTGTTTGCTAAGTATAATGCCGTCTAATACCTTATCTTTATTGTTAATTGCCTCAAAAATGATTTTCTTTTCTATGTCTGGTTCTTCATGTGGAAAAGAAGCTTGCTTAAACGGTAGAATGCCTACACTATGGATATCTAAGCCAAAGTCTCTAGTTATGCGGTCTTTATCTATGTTGCTATCGGACGTTTTGATATTTATCTTTATGTTATTTTTTTCTGCATCTTTCAAAGATTTTACCAGATTATTGTTGGGGATATATTCTAAGACAAACATCGCGATTAAATCATAGCCAACCGCTATGTATGATATGCCTTTATTATCAGTACGATATTTGCTTTCGTAGTCGCGGCTGGGAGGAGTGATGCCGTACGATTTCAGCAAGTCACGGTTTCCTATCATGATGCGTTTGCCGTCTACCCAGCCTAGAAGTCCTTCTTCATCTGAATATGTAGGATCAGAGACGTTATGGAGCATCTTTTTTTGTCCTAATATGACTTTATCAAATACGTTATTTAATGGGCCCTCGGTGGTAGCTGTAAGGGCAGCTGCATAAAGGATCGCTTCATCTACTCTTTGCCCGCGGAAAGTCTTGATTTCCCTCAAAATTACGTTACCATTGGGGTAAAGATCTTTAGAAGTAAGTGTAATGGATTTTATAGAAGCGGTTTCTTTTATACATCTGTAGCTAAAAAGCATGATGCCACGTTTTATAGCTTTTTTAGTAAATGAATACAGCTTGAGGTACAAGGAAAAGGGAAGCAGCACAGGGAAGCTAAATATCAATAAAAAGCTCAAGCAAGAGAGGCAATATAGCATATTCTTATGTAATATCAAACTAAATGTAGCCAAAGCAAACGACACGCAAACCGAAAAAACCGCTAATATACTAAAGATCTTCTCCCAAAAAGCAAAGTCAAGATTATTATAAAAAAAATTAAAATTAGCTGTGATTTTTTCTTTCTCTATATCTTTAAAGTCTTTTTCATTTGAAGATTCCTTAAATAGCTTTTTTGGAGTAGTTTGGGCTCTCTTTACTTTTATGGCGATCTTCTCTTTTTGAGATACTTCAAATTTGAAATTCTGCTTTACCTTTTTTGCAATATATGCCTCTTTTTTTTCTAATAAAACTGCAAATAAAATCAGTAACCCGACAAACGGCAATGAAACCGTATACTGCTTTAGAAATAGATTTAAAGATAACTGACATAGCATTGTAGAGCTTGATAAAAATAAAATGCTTTTGGGGTCGATTTTTAATTTTAAAATATTGCTCAAGCCGATATAATAAAGATCAAAAAATGTAAACAGAGCGAGCATAAAAATAACAACCGAGAAAATAAAGAAATAAAAAGGCGTGAAATTAACCCCAAAAGCAGAAAAATTAAATTTAAATACCCAAAAAAAGGCTTCATAAATTAAGAGGAGCATTATCAAAAAATTAGCTCTAAAAGTATACCTTTTGACGTTATAGTTTATCGTACGCTTAATGGCATTGATATCTGATATTTCATTATACTCTATCTCGGATAAAGGCTTTCGTATGCTTTTTCTTTCTTTCATTTTCATATATAAAACACCTTTATTTTTAATTTACTGGGGCCCAAAAATCAGTGCTGCCCTGCAAATATAAGAATTACGAACTACGTTATTGGTTTATTTTTTAGTGTCCGAGTTTTGCATATTTCATACATTAAGATTCCTGCTGCCACAGAAGCATTTAAAGAAGATATGTGGCCCTTCATGGGCAAAGTAGCTACAAAATCACAACTTCCTTTGACCAAATGGCTAACACCCATACCCTCGCTGCCTACAACCAACGCTACAGGGCCAGTATAGTCAAATGACCAATAAGTTTGTCCGTCCATATCGGCGCAATAAACCCAAAGACCTACTTTCTTTAAATCACCGATAGTGCGAACCAAATTGGTAACTTTAGCGACTTTAATATGTTCTAAAGCTCCAACTGCTGTCTTTTCAACTGCACTTGTTATCCCAACACAATTATGCTTTGGGATTATAACCCCGTGGACTCCTGCGCACTCTGCTGTCCTGATGATGGCTCCGAGGTTGTGTGGATCCTCGATCCCATCTGCTAATACTATAAAAGGAGGTTCACTTTTTTCTTTTGCTACTTCTAGGATATCCTCCACGCTGCAATATTTATACCTCTCGACAAGTGCCACGATCCCTTGATGGTTTACAGTTTGGGATTTATTGTACAAAGCCTTGGCATCAACCGGTTTGATAGGAATGCCGCTTTCTTTGGCCATGGAGAGGATAGGAGAGATCGAACATTTCTTATCCTTAACCCTTTTATCTATAAAAATACACGATATATTCCTTTGCGATTTGATAGCTTCCTTCACGCAATTTCTGCCACAGATAAAATTATTATCCATCTAGATATCCTTTTTATTTTTATTATATCACAAATCAATACTAAAACACAGGAAGTTTTGTTTAGCGGCGCTTTGCCTGCAATGATTTTAAAGAAAGCCTAAGGTATTCTAGGAAAGAAGGAAGCTTAGAAATATGAAACGAGAGTGGATTTTGGCACTATGCATACATAAGATTGCCCTTGCAAAATAGGCACATCATTGCCGTTTTTAACAGTATAAGTAAACATGCCGTTATCGTCTTCTCTATACCAAGTTACTTCTAGGATCTTACCATGAGACATATAGTATCCTTCGCCCGAGCCTATAAGATTTATGCTCAAAAGTTCGGTTTTTGGGACCGATGAAGTTTCTGCCCTAAGTACAAAAATATTCGGTTTAGAGTTTTGTACATTTTTGTTCCCGTCTATTTGAGGTATATCAAATTGCGACACAAGGTACGTTTGGTTTGCAGCGTCATAGTCAAAGACCGTCGATTTATACCCCGAAAATTTTACATTTAACTTATTAGCGGGATCTCCAGCTAGTACAGGGGAATCATTAGAAAAGTGCGGTTTAAATTTATAACCATCGCTCATCTGAGTGTTGTAAGATTTTTTGCCTATAGCTTGTGCAAGCTTTTCTCCAGAAGTAAACGCGCTATGCTCTAAGCCTAAATTTTTACGCCTATCTGCATCTCGCCACATATAGTTGCCGTTGGAGATCAAATCTATGGAATCGATATAGCCACTTCTTAAGATCTCGTATGCCTGGAAGCTTCCCCCTAGATGCACATAAATTCCGCCAAGTCCGTGAGCTAGATTGATAAAATACGGTCTAGAACTACGTATCGTCCCGATAGTAGGGATAGCTTGAATATCTTTAAAAACTTGCATGATCCTAGTAATACCGCCCTCTATGAGTATCTCAAACATAACATCGCAGTCTGTGATACCATGCAGCGGTTGCGCTTTTTTCATGTTATTAGTCATCACGCATACGGGTCGCAAATTTACCTCATCTGCACTTATCTCCAACCCTGTAAGAGGGTTAATGTTCGCGCAAGAATACTGGGTTGTGCTATCTTCGTTATTTGGGGAATCGGAAGAATTTCCAAAACAACCAGACAAAAATAAGCACAAAAAGGTTAAAAGCATTGCGATCAAAGATTTCCTCGATATTTTATACATACTAAGCCTCCAAAAGATTAATTGTACTCCAGTAAATTTTAATCATCGGGTGCCTTCGTGTAGCGCTTATATGCTTGGTTTACTTATATCTGTTCTGTTGTTGGTTTGGGCACCAAATGTTATAATTATATCATAAGTTAAGATTATTTGGTAAAAGGGGAAAGTGATTTGATAAAAAAAGTATTATGTGCTATGATACTTTCCATGATTAAGGTCTTTTAAGAATCTGAAGACCTTTATATGGAAACAAGGAATAAGAGTATAAAGTAATAGGAGAAAAAATATGTCAAAGCCCATTGTTGCAATTGTAGGCAGGCCCAATGTAGGTAAATCCACTCTTTTTAATAAGCTGGCTGGCAGGAGGATCTCGATAATCGACGATACTCCCGGAGTGACGCGAGACAGAATATATGCCGATTGCGAATGGAGGGGGCGGTTATTTTCGATCATAGATACAGGCGGGATTGAACCTTACTCCAAAGATGAAATCCTAATGCAAATGAGGGCTCAGGCGCAATTAGCCATAGATTCTGCTGATGTTATAATCTTTGTAGTAGACTTAAGGGCAGGTCTAGTGGCTGCAGATTACGAAGTAGCATCAATGCTGCAAAAAAGCGGAAAACCTATAGTTTTATGCGTAAATAAATGCGACTCTATTGGAAGGAATGACCCCAATTTCTTCGAATTTTATAATCTTGGCTTGGGTGAGCCGGTAGCGGTATCTTCTGTGCATGGGCACGGTACAGGAGATCTATTGGATGAAGTTTTTAAATTCTTTCCGCCAAGAGTAGCTACTGATGAAAATGGCGACGTGATAAACGTAGCGATAATAGGGAAGCCTAACGTAGGAAAATCCTCATTGATAAATAAGATCTCGGGAGAAGGGCGTTCCATAGTCTCAGATATATCCGGTACTACTAGGGATACGGTAGATTCTTTGGTAGAAAATAGCCATGGGAAATTTAACTTTGTAGATACTGCCGGGATCCGCAGAAAAAGTAAAATTTACAGCAATATAGAGAAATACAGCGTTATCCGCGCTAAGCTAGCTATTGACCGCTGCGATGTTTGTGTTATAATGATAGATGCCACGGAAGGTTTTACTGAACAAGACTCTAAAATAGCCGGCATGGCTCAAGCTGCAGGGAAGGGCTGCATCGTAGCGATAAATAAATGGGATGCCATACAAAAGAACGATAAAACTATGGATGACTTCAAAAAAGATTTAAAGAAAGATTTTGCCTTTATGTCGTACGTTCCATTTATTTTTATTTCAGCTAAAACAGGGCAAAGAGTAAATCAGCTGTTTGCATTAATTGATAAGGTTTCGAATTTTAACACTATGAGGATATCTACAGGAGTCTTGAACGAGATTTTGGCAGAAGCGGTAATGCGAGTACAGCCACCTACAGACAAAGGCAAAAGATTAAAGATTTTTTACTTGACGCAGGTTTCCACTCGACCACCTACTTTTGTGTTTTTTGTAAATTCAGCAAAATTGTTCCATTTTTCTTATCAAAGGTATTTAGAAAACAGACTCCGCGACGCTTTTGACTTTGAGGGAACCCCCATTAGGTTTATCATACGCGAGCGCTAAATCTGCCGTATGTGTGCGTGGTTTATCATATTTTTATCTTAAAAGAATGTCAGGAGTGAGGTTATGTATTATTCATTTTTTTATTTTATAGAAAGTCATTGGCTGCAAGTTTTTGCAGTAGCGCTGATAAGCTATTTAATAGGAAGTGTTTGCTTCTCGATTATTTTTACAAAACTCTTTAAAAATGGAGAAGACATCAGAAATCTAGGAAGCAAAAACGCAGGCTTTACCAACGTTTTGCGGTCAGTAGGAGGTTGGCCGGCAATTTTCACTATGTTGGGGGATTCTTTTAAGTGTATAGTAGCTATCGTTATTAGCAGGTACATATTCATAGCCGCCGATTATTTTTCGTTGCAGTACATAAGCTATTTATCGGGACTTTTTTGTTCCCTCGGGCATGTATTCCCGTGCTGGTATAAGTTTAAAGGAGGCAAATCTGTGCTAGTATCGGCAGCTGTTATCTTCATGACGGATTGGCAGGTGCTATTAGTGCTATTGTGTATTTTTTTAATTTCCCTTCATATTTTCAAGATCATGTCATTATCATCGATCATAGCAGCTATTTCATACCCTTGCCTGAATGCAGCGGTTTGCCTTTTGCGCCAAAATTTCTTAAGATACGCATTTCCGGAGTACTACCTGATTTACTCTACTTGCTTTTGTTTGATCTTAGCAGGTATAGTTTTGCTTAAGCACAAAAGCAACATTATTCGGCTATTAAATGGCGAAGAGAAGAAAATATCTATCCACAAGAAAGATAGTTAAACTCAAACCCATCAGAATCCATTCAAGTGGTTGTTTTTAATATATGTAGGGTAATCTTTATATGCATAGTCAAGGTCGACTCGCCCTTGGATGCCGGGGATATTCCCGGAGCTGGTGTGCTGCCATATGCCATATGGGCGATTACAAGCACAACGTACATTCCATTGAGCGATCCATAATTCATAGCCAGCGAGCCTATCCATATCTAGATAATTTCTGCTCCAGTTTAGATTACAATAGATCCCCGGCAAATACCCCGCACTCTTAACGCGATCTAAAAACGTCACAACTATATCGGTCCTTTGTTGCGTAGTCAGCGGTAATTGACATTCATCTTCAAAATCTATGTATACCGGATATTCCCACTGAGTCCACCGTAGTCGATCTATGAAAAAATCCGCTTCCCATATAGCTTCTGTCGGATTTTTGGCGTAGCTATAGTGATATGCTCCGATGGGGATCCCCACAGATTTTGCTCCATTTATGTTGTTCCGTAGTTGTCTATCAGTAAATTTTTCTCGATTTGACCATCCAAAGCTTGTCCTGATTATAGCAAACTCTACCCCCGAATTTGCAACTTCTCTCCAGTTTATATCTCCGTTCCATTTGGAAACATCTATCCCTCTTTTTAAGAACCGCACATTCCTAGCAGCGTCGGTTCCTAGCATATTGGCGCCACCCAAAAAAATAGAAATAATAAGAAACAATATGAAAATTTTCTTCACCGTAATACCTCACAACTTCTAAAATTTCGATCCAACTTACTTAAATTCATCTTAATATTAGCAAAATAATTTATAAAAGTCAATAAAACTGCCCGAAAGTATAAAAGCTGCGAAGAATTATATCCATACAAAATAAAAACAGACTCCAAGATCTTTCGTGAATAGTGAATGAAGAAGCCCTCTGCAAAATGGTTTTCTATCTTTTCTTAAAATTTAATAAATCGAGTTAATCTGCTAATTATAATGGTATAAAGTTTAGTGGGTGAGATTTATGAAGAGAAGAACGGCAATACTCTTTGCTGGATTATTCGTTTGCATATGTATTTCAATCTACCGTCTTTATTCATTGGCGCAAGGGGGAGCATTGCAGACGGCCGCAGCAAATAACGCCATATACAAATTAAAAGTAGCTTCTGCCAGAGGCACTATATACGACTGCAACAAAGTCCCGCTTGTAAACACGAAAAAAAGTACAGTAGCCGCTATTTTCCCCACAGATTCCACGCCGGCGATATTAAGCAAGCTTATTTCCTTTGAAAAAATCAATGATATTCTGCCATTTCTACAAAATAAAAAGCCATTTTGTATTTCTCTAGAAAACAACGATACCAGTGTAATGTCAGAAGATATCCTATATTTCAAAGTGCCTAAAAGATACAGCGAAGATCAATTGGCGCCGCACATCTTGGGCTACCTCAACTGCGATGGGGAAGGGGTCTTTGGGATGGAGAAAGCCTTTAATCAATACTTAAAAGAATCCAAAGGGTCTATAGAACTAAAGTATAAAATGAATGCGCTTGGCAAGCTGATAACAGACAATCAAGTCTTTGTCGAAGATAACATGGCAAAGCAGCGCCAAGGGGTAGTACTAACTTTGGATAAAAAAATACAGACAATCACTCAAAATATAGCGACACAATATTTGAAGAAAGGCGCCATAATAGTGACGCAAGTCCCTAATGGCAAGATCAGAGCTTTTGTAAGTATGCCCTTGTTTGTGCCGGAGAGTATCGCTCTTTATCTTGATGATCCCGATACGCCCTTAGTAAACCGGGGCCTAGCTTCATATAACTTAGGGTCTATTTTTAAATTGGTATGCGTTGCGGCTTATGCTGAGTCCAATTTAAAATTAGATGAAAATTTCAACTGTCAAGGCTCTATAGACGTCTCCGATGGTACGTATCGCTGCCACAATAGTACTGCTCACGGCGTTATAAATGCTCCTTTGGCTATAGCGCACTCTTGCAATACTTATTTTGTGAATCTATCTAAATCATTGGACCCGTTATATTTTTTAGATTTTGCTCAGAAATTAGGCTTTGGACAAAAGCTGGAATTAGCACCTAATATGAACTCACCTGCTGGGATTCTCCCCAGTTTAGAAAGTTTGCAGGATCCTAAATTGATGGCAAACTTATCATTCGGTCAGGGTAAACTTATGGCTACACCTATTCAGGTAGCAGGATTAGTCAATACCATAGCTGCAAACGGTATTTATTACGCTCCCAGTCTAGTTGAAGGATTAGTAGACGAAAACTTGGAATTTACTAAAAAAGTACCTGCAAGATCTGGCAGTAGAGTTTTTTCTAAATCTACTGCCGATATACTGAAGGAAGGAATGATACTCTCTGCTACTATAGGGACAGGGACTTCCGGCAAGCCGGAAGATATAGATGTAGCAGTAAAAACAGGAACGGCACAAACCGGCATCAGAGTGGCTGACCGGGCTGTATTGCAAGCCTGGTATGTAGGTTTTTTCCCATCTGATAACCCTAAATATTCCATTGTTGTCTTTGCAGAAGATGCCGAAAGTGGCTCCAAAAGCTGTGGCCCTATATTCAAAAGGTTAGTACAAGAGATTTGCTATAATTCTTTAATTTAGAATTTCAAAGTATAACCTTGATGTTCGCAGTTTTTTGAATAAATCTTTAATGCGCTAAATTTAATATCAGTTAAATTCTCAAAAGCTGCACGTTTGCTGGTCTTATAGTGTTTAACGTATTTTTGAGTCTTGCTCTAAAACGCGAGTTTGTCTATCATTTGTTAAATAAATTATTTTAAAGGGTAATAGAAAAAGTATTTTCAAGATCTTTAGCAAGAATTTCTTTTCTTGATTTAGAACATACTTTTTCTATTACAATTTAATTTCAAAAACTAGCATTTAGATAATTAATAGTAAAATATTAGGCAAGAATTAATTTTAGAGAAAAATAAAAAACTATCAATAGCTGAAGTATTTTTTATGATTAAAATTATTATGGCAATGCTAAAACTGGAT
>JAFVAZ010000072.1 GCA_017480265.1 Clostridia bacterium | reverse complement strand
CAGAAAAACAAATTGAAAATTCCAGCGAGTTGTGCCGTATTAGTACAAAATATTACTTTTTGCGATTAAAGGTTGGCAAAAAGGTCCTTTATTATCATATATACTTTTTCGGCGGATTTAGCTTTAAATTTTTCATAATCGAGATGTGAATTTTCTCGGTTTATATTATCGGAGATCGCCCTGATGCTTAGGAACTCTACATTGTTCATATAGCATACTTGTGCTATGCTCGCCGTTTCCATATCGCAAGCTATGGCACCAAAGTCCGCCTTGACCTGCTTTAGCTTATTTTTATCTGCTATAAATTGGTCGGATGATGCCATAGTTCCATAGTGTATACTTGCATCTTTTAAAATTAAATCTGCTAACCTCCGCGAGCACGGCAAATACGTAACTTCTATAGTAGAAATAAATCCCTTAGGATCCCCTAATGCTGTTGTGTCCACATCGCATTGTACGGCAGCTTGGGAGATAACTACATCGCAAACTCGCATGTCTTCTAATAGCCCTCCTGCAACACCGATATTTAATATAAAACCAGGGCGATACTTCAAAATCATCGTTTGTGCGCATACAGCTGCATTGACCTTCCCCACTCCTCCTGCTGCTACTACACAACTCATTCCGTGAAGTTCCCCTGAATAAAAATTTATTGAACTTATTTTATGTATTTTTATTTCTTGCATGGAATTTTTTATCTTGTGTCCTTCAAATTCCATCGCACAGATTATCCCTATCATATTACCTAACCCCCTCCTTTTTTCGCTTTTCTTTCAGAAAAGAAAAGCTTAGCAAAAGAAACTTCATCTCGCTACATTTTGGATTATTTTGTAGTTTTTTCTATTCATCTAGCTTTAAAACCGCCATAAAGGCATCCTGCGGGACCTCTACGGAACCCAGCTTGCGCATTCTTTTTTTGCCTTCTTTTTGCTTCTCCAGTAGCTTTTTCTTCCTTGTTATGTCCCCTCCATAGCACTTAGCCAATACATCCTTCCGTACGGCTTTTACGGTTTCTCTGGCTATTATTTTACCCCCGATGCACGCTTGGATAGGTACTTCAAAAAGCTGCCTTGGGATTTTCTCTTTTAGTTTTTCTGCCATCTTCCTGCCTCTAGAGTACGCTTTATCTTTGTGGATTATAAATGATAAAGCGTCTACCACTTCGCCATTTAGCATTATATCTAATTTCACTAGATCCGACTCTATATATCCTGCCATCTCATAGTCAAAGGAAGCATAGCCTCTGGTTTTTGATTTCAAGCTATCAAAAAAGTCATACACTATCTCATTGAGCGGTAGCACATAGTGTATATCTACTCTGTCGCCATCCAGATACTGCATATCCTTGAAAATCCCTCTCTTATCTTGGCACAACTCCATCACATTGCCTACATATTCGCTCGGTACGTAGATATGTGCATTGGCAACGGGTTCTTCGGCTTTTACTATCATAGATGAGCTAGGGTAATTTGTGGGGTTATCTATATAGACCACATTGCCATCCGCTTTCGTTATCCTATATACTACGCTAGGGGCTGTTGTTATTATATCAAAATTATATTCCCTCTCTAGTCTTTCTTGGATAATCTCCATATGAAGAAGGCCTAAAAAGCCACACCTAAAACCAAAGCCTAATGCTACAGATGTCTCCGGCTCAAAGGATAGCGACGCATCATTTAATTGCAATTTTTCTAGCGCTTCTTTTAAGTCCCCGTATCTTGCTCCATCTGCCGGATAGATCCCACAGAAGACCATAGGATTGACTGCTCTGTAGCCGGGCAGGCGCTCTTTAGCAGGGCGCGAAGCTAACGTAACGGTGTCGCCCACTCTGGCATCGCTTACTGACTTTATAGAAGCTGCGATATATCCTACTTCGCCAGAAGATAAGCTTTTGCTTGGCTCAAGCGAAGTCGCCCTCAAATATCCGCACTCCACTACTGTAAAAGTGGACCCAGTTGCCATTAACTTTATCTCGTCGCCCAAGTGCACTTTCCCCTCTTTTATGCGGACGTAGATTATCACACCTTTGTAGCTATCGTAATAGGAGTCAAAAATCAACGCCTTTAGAGGGTCATTATCGTTTCCTTTTGGGGGAGGGATCAGCTCCACAATACTCTCTAAAACAGCTTTGATATTAAGGCCTGTTTTGGCGGAAACTTCAGGCGCTAGGTCTGCCGGCAAACCTATTATATCTTCTATCTCCGATTTTACTCTGGCCACATCGGCACTAGGTAGATCAATTTTATTTATCACCGGTACGATTTCAAGTCCTGCATCTAGCGCCAAGTATGTATTAGCTAGAGTCTGTGCTTCTACACCCTGAGAAGCATCCACTACCAGCAAAGCTCCTTCGCAGGCTGCTAAAGACCTAGATACTTCATAATTAAAATCTACGTGACCCGGGGTATCTATCAGATTAAAAACGTACTCTTTGCCGTTATTGGCTTTATACATTAGTGTAACGGCACGAGCTTTTATCGTTATTCCCCGTTCCCTTTCTATATCCATATTATCCAAAAGCTGGTCTTCCATAGACCTGGTAGATACTGCCCGAGTAAGCTCTAAGATCCTATCTGCCAATGTGGATTTGCCGTGGTCCACATGCGCTATTATGCTGAAATTTCTTATTTGTTCCTTTGGATAATCCATATTTATCTACCTCATCTTGCTAATTTTTTTAAATTTAAGTGGTTTTGTATCTGTGCGTTTTTATTTTTACCGCATTGTATATGAGTAATATTAGGCAAATTGTAGATGATATAATAGCAACAAATTGCGAAACACGAAAAGACGTATGCGGTATAAATAAACTATCCGTCCGCAGCCCTTCTATGAAAAACCTCCCCAGCCCATACCAGCAGACATACAGCAAAAATAACTGCCCGTCGTATTTTTTAAACTTCAAGCTAAAAAAATGTAGCAATATAAATCCGCTAGCACACCAGAAGGATTCATACAAAAAGCAAGGATGTACACTTTCTCCATGTGTCCCTTCGCTGAGCATCCTTAGCAATGAATCCGTCTTTACCCCAAATGCTTCTTGGTTGGTAAAATTGCCCCACCTACCTATTGCTTGTCCTATCAAAAAGCCCAAACAGCCTAAATCCAATAGCTTCAAAAACTTTATTTTCTTAACCTTTGATACTATAAAGCCACCCAATATTCCTCCCATTAAGCCGCCATAGATTGCGATACCGCCCTCGTTTATATGAAAAATCTCGATCGGGTTTCTTATAAACGTATCTCCTTTATAAAAAGCCACATAATAAAGCCTGGCCCCTACTATAGCCAAGATAGTCCCCAATATGACTGCATCTAAGAATGCGTCTTGGGGGATTTTAAAGTTCCACGCTCTTCTTTCGCAATATAAAAAAGCCAATAAAAAACCTAGGCATATAATTATCCCATACCAATATATCTTTATACTGCCAAGCTGAAAAGCAATCGTCGAAATTTCAAAAGATAAACCTAACCCCGGGAACTGAATATGGTAAACTCTCAACACGATCTTATCCTCTTAATGTTTCTTATATATTTAGACTTCCGTCCTCTGGAGCAACAACCGAAAGCGAACAGTTACTTACATCCAATTGACTTTTGAGTCTTTCGTTTACATCTATCAGACTAGTATTGGCTATGCATTCTACCGCTTCAAATAGCTCTTTATCTGCAAAATCTAAAGTTAACATAACATTCGCAATATTTTCAGCACTATTTAGGAGTGAGACAGATTTGCCATAAATCGACTTTTTGGCTCTTTCAAAATCTTCCTCGACTATTCCTTTTGCATGTAGCTCCGTTACGCGTTCTTTTATAATTTCAGCCACTTTATCAGGGTCTCTTGATTCACCCGAAAATATAGAAGCCAAATATCCGGGCCCTTCGAAGCATTCATACCCAAATGAATCATTGATAAGTCCCTTGTTTATTAGATCATTATAAAGCTTAGAGGATTTGGAAGCCAATACAGACAAGATTATATCCGTCTGTGTGGATTCCTCTATAGTCATCCTCCCTTTGGATGCATTTTCTTTAAATCCTAATTGAAAAAGTGGCATAGAGATAGGGAATCTTTGCTCTACCCTTTGCTTTACTATTTCGTATGGCTCTTTTGCAAATATAGTTTCCGGGACCATATTATAAGACGGCTTGAGCTTTTCATCAAGTATATTTAAAATTTCAACTGGATTTACCTTGCCTGCTATACACAAAGTCATGTTGTTTAAATTATAAAAATTATTATATACTTCATATAAGTTATCTGCATTTATCTTTGCGATCGACTCCACCGTGCCGGCTATATCCTTCTTCACAGGATGGTTATGATACATTGCCTTTAATAAATTAAACATCACTTGCCAAGAGGGATCATCTTCGTACATCTTTATCTCTTGACCGATGATGCCCTGCTCTTTTTTTACTGTTTTTTCTGTGAAATATGGCGACTGCACGAAGTCTATCAAAATTTTCAGCGATTTATCAAAATCTTCTGTACATGAAAAAAGATACCCCGTCATATCAAAAGATGTATAGGCATTCGCACTGGCTCCCGTCTTCGCATATTCTGCAAAAGCGTCGCCCTCTTCGCTTTCAAATAGCTTATGCTCTAAATAATGCGCTATGCCATCCGGCACTACTATATTCTCTGCTTTGCCTGGGATTTTAAATGTTGTATCTATCGAGCCTACCTTAGCGCCTAAGATAGCATAGCTTGAATTATAGCCTTCTTTAGGGTATATATATACTTTTAAGCCGCTTTTATGCTTGACTCTATAGTATTTATCATGCAGTCTCTCACTATTTATTTCTTCTAGTTTTACCATCAATAATCCTACCTTTCTGAATTTTAAATCAAAGCTTCGGGGAACAAACATCAGGGTCTAGCTTTACCTTTCAACACATAAACTGTATCTAAGGTAATCATGTTGGCAGCTGTGATCACTTCGCTCTTAGTGACCTTCTTTATTTTTTCTATCAGTTCATCTGTAGTTACCTTGTTTTTGTCAAATATCTGCGATAAGTAAAAATTCTCCATACTACTCAAATAATCCCCTACGGTTCGGAAGCTATTTGTCATGCTCCTCTTTATAGCTTGCATGTCTTCTTCTGTAAAATTCCCCCTCTTTACTTCTTCCAATTGATTCAAAATTTCTTCTTTAGCTCTATCTATATTTTCATTTTCCACACCGCTTTGGACCATCATAATGCCTTTATTTTTGTCATATTTCGCAGAACAATAATAGCAGAGGCTATATTTCTCTCTGACATTTAAAAATAATTTGGAGTAAGGCGTAGCACCAAAGATCGCTACTGCCACTCTCATGGCGTTTACAAGCTCATCATCCGCCGAGACCTCTGTGCGAAAACCCATGACCAATTTGCTCTGAGATACATTCATCACATCAGCATATTCCGAAATTTTGCCTGCCCTTTTTATAATCTTCGTCGCACAAGCAACTACATTCGTTCTCTTTACTTTGCTAAATTCATCCCGGAACCTTTCGTATACTTTCTCGCTATCAGCTTTGCCTAGCAAAGTTATCTCAATTTTCGCACTAGATAACATATTTAGCCATGCATCAAAAATTTCTTGCCCCGTTAAGCTTTTTACCTGTTCTACGGTCCCCAAGCGATTTATCCCAAATTTTTCATCTTTACACATCCATTGTTCACACTTATTTTTAGCAAAGACCCGCTTATCGTTATACTCAGATTCTATCATCTCTATCAGCTGCCTTTTTTCTTGCTCTACGTTTTCCCCTAAAAACGCCATGCCTTCAAGCACAGGATAAAAAAACATCTGGCAGAGTAGATCTACCGCACCTTGCGCTATATTTTCTTTTTGCAGCGAATATTCATCTTCTAAAAACGTCGCAGATATACTTAAGACCTGCACTTCGCCTAATTTGCTAACCTCTGCGCCCACCGAAACACCATATAAATTTTCTAGCCTATCATTTAAATTCTTTAAATCAGGGTATTTTTCGCAAGTTTTACTCAGCAAAAATGGCAGGATCGCATTTTGCGCTACTTTATCTTTATCCAGCGGCACAAATACCGTAATGGATACCCTGCCTGTTTTGAATCTATTATCCTTTATATTACTAAAGTTTACTCCGTCACATATGCTTTTTCTTACAAGGTTCACATGCAAACTCCTCTCTGTTTTTTTCCGTAAGTGCTTATATTGTTATTTTACCACATTCCATAGTATATTTACAATCCATTATCGATTTTTAAATAATTTACAAAAATAAACACCTGATTGACTGTTTTAGTTAATTTGCTTATAATGAAAGTAATGTGTAATTTCAGTCATCAAAAGAGGGGAGCTATAAGGGGTATGGAAAGAATTGAAATCTCTCAGATTTACAGTGATTATCCTCAATATCTATCTAAGTCAATTAAAGTATGTGGTTGGGTCAGATCTATACGGAATTCTAAAGACCTTTGTTTTATTGATTTAAACGACGGTAGTTTTTTTAATGGCATCCAGATTGTTTGTTTAGCTGAGAAAATTAGCAATTTCCAAGATATCTCAAAACTAAACGTAGGCGCTGCTTTATACGTTCAGGGGATTTTGGTAGATACTCCCCAAGCACAGCAAGCATTTGAGATTCAAGCAGAAAATGTCGTGATTGAAGGCAAATCCACTAGTGATTATCCTCTGCAAAAAAAGCACCACACCATGGAATATCTGCGGACAATAGCGCACTTGAGGCCTCGGACCAACACCTTTGGTGCTGCATTTAGGGTTCGCTCCAAGGCTGCTTTTGCTATCCACAAGTTCTTCAATGAAAATGGTTTTGTCTATGCACACACCCCGATAATAACCGGTAGCGACTGCGAAGGCGCCGGAGAAATGTTCACGGTGACTTCAATGGACCTTGAAAAGCTCCCTAAAAATAGCGATAGTTCCGTAAATTTTTCTGAAGATTTCTTTGGTAAGCACACTTCCCTTACGGTATCTGGTCAGCTAGAAGGCGAGTGTATGGCCATGGCTTTGGGGAAGATATACACCTTCGGGCCTACTTTCCGCGCAGAAAAGTCTTATACTCAAAGGCACGCGGCAGAATTCTGGATGATAGAGCCTGAGATAGCGTTTGCTGATTTAAAAGAAACCATGAACATCGCAGAAAAGATGATCAAGTTTATCATAAAATATGTGGTAGAAAATTGCCTGGAAGATTTAAAATTTTTTAATCAATATTTCGATAAGGACCTTTTAAATAGACTGTACCTCTTGGTAGACTCCGACTTTGGAGTAATTTCATACACTGAAGCTATAGATATTTTGGCCAAAAACAACGATATGTTTGAATATAAAGTCTCTTGGGGTGTTGATCTGCAAACAGAACACGAAAGATTTTTGACTGAAAAGATCTTCAAAAAACCTGTGTTCGTTATAAATTATCCAAAGGAGATCAAATCTTTTTATATGCGTGAGAATGAAGACGGCAAAACTGTAGCTGCGATGGACCTTCTAGTCCCTGGCATTGGGGAGATCATCGGCGGAAGCCAACGTGAAGAACGCCTGGATAAACTCACGGCTCGCATGAAAGACCTCGGTCTAAAAGAAGAGGACTATTGGTGGTACTTGGATCTTCGGCGCTATGGCAGTGCCACTCATTCCGGGTTTGGTCTCGGGTTCGAGAGGTTAATTATGTACCTAACGGGTATACCTAATATCCGGGATGTTTTGCCTTTTCCTAGAACTACCGGCTCGGCTGAATTTTAAAAAGCCTCTAGCCTAGCACTTACTTTAAAATAACATTTGACAAATCTTTTTATAAGGTCTATAATAATTGAATATGGTGCTAAAGTTATTTTTATTGTATTTTTGACTTTTTCATTTTTAAAAATTTTTATAAGGAGAGATAAAATATGGCTGTGCCAAAAAGAAAAGTTTCTAAAGCTAGACGTGACAAACGCCGCTCTACAGTTTGGAAGTTAAATATCCCGGCGCTTGTGGAATGCCCAAAGTGCGGAGAGTTAAAATTAGCGCATAAGGTTTGCAAACAATGCGGAACATACAACGCAAGAGAAGTAGTTGAAGTTGAAGCCTAAAACGCCTGAATGATGCAATTTAACTGCGGGTGTGAATTAAACATTTTGTAGATATACACCTTACCGCTTAGCATTTTAAAATTAATAAGATCATATGCTTCCCCATTAGAAGCATATTTTTTAGACTTTATATGCGTAATTGGAGCAACTAAGCTTTCCCCTGCATTTAGATAACTACCTCAAGCCAACCCATTGCTGCCCACTATCTCTTTTGCTGGTTGTGTGGTAAAATATAAAGTAAAATAATAGGAAGGAAGATATCGAAATGAAGTTGGGAATTGTGGGGTTGCCAAATGTAGGAAAAAGCACACTCTTCAATGCGATAACAAATGCCGGGGCAGGCGCTGCTAACTACCCTTTTTGCACAATAGAGCCTAATATCGGGATAGTAGCCGTACCGGATAAGCGCCTAGAAAAGCTAAACGAAATGTATAAACCTGAAAAGTTCACTCCGGCTACTGTGGAGTTTGTAGATATAGCTGGACTTGTAAAAGGTGCTTCAAAAGGTGAAGGACTTGGCAATAAATTCTTAGCCAATATACGCGAAGTTGATGCTATTGTCCACGTTGTACGGTGTTTTGATAACGACAACATAGTGCATGTGGACGGTAGTATCGACCCCAAAAGAGATATGGAGACTATAAACCTAGAGTTGATTTTGTCAGATATGGAGCTAGTGGAGCGGCGTATAGATAAAACAAAAAAAATGTTGAAAGCGGATAAAAAATATCAAGCAGATCTTGATTTCCTTGAAAGGTTAAAAAAACATCTAGAAACTGAAAATCTGGCAAGAAATATGGATACTTCCCCAGAAGAACTAAACTTATTAAAAGGCATGAATTTGCTGACCAATAAAAAAGTAATTTATGCGGCTAATTTTAGCGAAGGGGACTTCAAGGGTGATATAAGCAAAAATATCTACTTTCTACAAGTAAAAAGCATGGCCGATGAAGAAAATTCTACCGTTTTGCCTATATGTGCAGAGGTAGAGGCAGAGATCGCTGAGATGAATGAAGAAGAAAAAAAAGTTTTCTTGGCAGATATCGGACTTGCAGAATCTGGGCTTGACCGCCTGATAAAGGCTTGCTATGAACTTTTGGGGTTGATTTCATTTCTCACAGCCGGAGAAACAGAAGTGAGGGCCTGGACAATATCTAAAGGGACAAAGGCGCCTGAAGCTGCCGGGAAAATCCACACGGATTTTGAACGTGGCTTTATACGAGCAGAGGTCGTCTCGTATAATGATTTGGTCTCTTCTGGCTCCCTAAACAGTGCAAGAGAAAAAGGTCTACTGCGCTCTGAAGGTAAAGATTATGTGATGCAAGATGGGGATGTAGTTTTATTTAGATTTAATGTTTAAAGGTCGTATACTTGAGCAAAAAAAGGACGCTTTTTAAATGGATGGGATAATACTAATAAACAAGCCACCAAATTTCACATCTTTCGATATAGTTGCCATTATGAAAAAATTAACTAAGGCAAAAAAAGTGGGTCACGCGGGTACGTTAGATCCATTAGCTACAGGTGTTTTGCCAATCTTAATAGGTAAAGCAACTAAAGTACAAGAAATATTCCTCAACAAGACTAAAGAATATATAGCTACTTTTCAATTGGGGATTGAAACCGACAGTGAAGATATCACGGGCCAAATCTTAAAAAGATCTGCAGTGCCAGATCTCGATAAAAAAGATATAGAGGGTATTTTAAAGCTTCTGCTAGGCAAGCAAGAGCAAACACCGCCCATGTATTCAGCAGTGAAGCAAAACGGGCAAAGGCTGTATACACTGGCAAGGCAAGGGCTGGTAATCCCGCGAAGTAAAAGATCGATCGAAATAAAAAATATCCAGTTGATAGATTATAACGCAGAAACAAAAAGAGTAACCATTTCTACTACTTGCTCCAAGGGGACCTATGTGAGGACATTATGTGCAGATATCGGCAAAAAGCTGGGGTGCAGCGCAACCTTAACAACCCTTGAAAGGATACGCTCCGGGCCATTTTATCTAAAAGACTGCATAACTCTTGATGCTGCTAAAGATTATTGCAAAAAAGGGATTTTGCACCAGCACATCATGCCAATAGAATGTATTTTTGGAGATTACAATTGCGTTAACTTGACATTTGCTCAGGGAAATAGATTTAAAAATGGCGGAAATATTGACCTAAATAGGGTCTCCATAGAGGATTATAGAAATTCAGAAATATTTAAGGTCTATGCACCTAAATCTCCTCAAAGTGCTTGCTCATATGATTTCCTGGGATTGGGGAAAATAAACTTGGAAAATAACGAATTGATGTTTTTTAAACTATTGAAAAGTTAAAAAATATAACTGCAAAAGGAATAAAAAAGCTCTCAAAGCATTGAATTTTCAAAATAAAAAATTATATAATAAAGATGTGAAAAGCAGTTTATTGCAATAACTTGACACTATAGACGCACGCAACCGCACCACTTAGCATGACGACAGAGTTGCAGTTGATAAATAAACTTGTTTTTGCATATAGTGCTAAAGCTGAGCTCAGTGCTTTTGGTTGCAAATAAAGCTGGATTAAATCTTGAGGGAGTGTTTTTCTATGACGAATAAATTTGAGGAAATCTCGGTGGATTCACTTAATGAAAACTTTTTTAAATTAATAGGAGAAAAGTGGATGCTGATAACGGCTAACGATGGAGAAAGCATCAATACTATGACGGCTAGCTGGGGTGGAGTGGGTGTTTTGTGGAATAAAAACGTGACGTTCTGCTTTATACGACCTAGCAGACATACGTTTAAATTTATGGAGGGGAGTGACTTTTATACGTTATCATTTTATGATGACAAATATAAAAGCAAGCTTTCCTTTTGCGGGACAAACTCTGGTAAAAATGTAGACAAGATCAAAAAAATAGGCTTTCATCCTATCTTAGATGGCTGTGCACCATATTTTGAAGAATCTAATTTAGTTTTAATCTGCAGGAAAATATATGCTCAATATTTAGCACCGGAGCTGTTTTTAGATGACTTTATCGAGCAAAACTATCCGCTTAAAGATTACCACAAGATGTATATCGGAGAAATCGAAAAGGTACTGGTAAAAAATGAATAAAACAGTTTTGATCACAGGTGCTTCCAGGGGGATCGGGAGAGAAACAGCTAAACTTTTTGCAAAAAATGGCT